>JAJZMK010000093.1:100789-101541 GCA_021798275.1 Actinomycetes bacterium
AAGATCTGGGCAGGAGTAAAGCTGTAGTTATGGGTCCCGGGCTCGGTATTAACACGGAACAGGATCAGCAGATCAAGCGGCTTGTGGGGGAGATACAAATCCCTCTGGTGGTAGACGCCGATGCGATAGCGGCTCTTGGGACTTTGGATGAGGCTGAGCGGATCCTGGCCAGTAGGAGAGCACCCACGGTCATCACTCCTCACGACGGCGAGTACGCCCGTTTGGTGGGCTCGCGTCCGGGAGCCGACAGGATATCGGCCGCCGCCAATTTGGCCAGAAAAACGAGGGTTGTAGTCCTTCTCAAGGGGCCGACAACCGTGGTGGCAGATCCGAAAGGCAAAGTTCTTTTGGTGACTTCTGGCTCTCAAAATCTTTCGACAGCTGGGACGGGAGACGTCCTAGCGGGCATGATCGGAGCTTTTATTGCAAGAGGAGTAAATCCCTTTTTCGCCGCTGCTTTGGCCGCATACGTACACGGAAAGGCCAGCCGCCTTGGATCCAAAGATACCATGATCGCTTCGGACTTGCCTCTTCTGGTGGCCAAGACTCTGGACGAACTCTCAAGTAGAGACGCCCGATGATCTTTCTTGATCTTCGATAGCAAAAGACGATCATGGGAAATATCCTGAGAAACAATTGGATAGAAGTTGACTTGGATGCCTACGCCCGTAATGTAAAAGCCATGAAGCGCTTCATCGGCAACGTGAAACTGTGTTCGGTTGTCAAAGCGGATGCATACGGTCACGGGGCTG
>JAJZMK010000137.1:0-1051 GCA_021798275.1 Actinomycetes bacterium
AAGAGGCCCGGGCGGCAATTATAAGCGATGCCGTAGACAACCTGTCCCAAACTCTATACCATCCGGCGGGTACCTGCAGGATGGGCAAGGACAGCTCATCCTGTCTCACTCCGGATTTGAAAGTACGGGGAGTCGAGGCGCTAAGGGTGGTTGATGCCTCAGCCATGCCGACTCTTGTCAGAGGCCATACCAATGCAGCCACGGTTATGATTGCCGAAAAGGCGGCTTCTTTGATCCTCAGCACATACGGATGACACTCCGTCATGCATCGTTGTCCGGGCCGCTTAACGCAAGTATTTATGCGCCTAGCCTTTCAGCAGACCGAGCGAAGTGGTCATTTCCACCACGGACGGTCCCAGGGTTTCATACGAAACGGTTATTTGGTATTTTCCGTTTCTGAGTGTGGTCGTATAATTCGTATAATGCACGCCGTAGGGCTTGAATCCCAATTGCTTGAGAGAAGTCAAATAACTGACCACATCCGATGTATTTTGCGGAGCGGTGATCACGATCCAGACGTAATTGGGATTACCCTTCGCGTATGCTCCGGATAAGTTGCCGGGAGGCCTGGGAACGGAAGCCGGGAACGATGACGGTATGTAGTGGAGAATCTTGGGTATCGTCGTAGTTGTTGCTTTTGTACCGTTCACTTTCTTGGCCGCTTTTTTCCCATTGCCGGTACTTGGCAATGCAATCAACCTGACGTTACCCACCGAAGTGACCGTAAAACTGAAGTCGAGAAAACTCTGACGCGTCGGAGCGTTGGCATTTGACTTATACCACAACAAAGCTCCGCTTTTTGAGGCGATACAGGCTGTGGGTGAGGTTTTGGAAAGACTTTTATGCTTCTGTGCTACGCCGTACTCATTTCCCCTCAAGCCGGCGCCGGAGCATGTTCCCATGCTCTTCAATACTGCTCCTTTGGCGTCTATTTTATTCAGAAAAACTTTTGCCCAGGCATACTGATCCGCTTCTTTGATGTATGCATACGGAGATTGAATATTGAATTTTGCGGTTTTCTTTCCGGTAACTTTATAACCTTGTTTACCCA
>JAJZMK010000137.1:1061-31336 GCA_021798275.1 Actinomycetes bacterium
AAATATTCCTACCCGGTTCGTTCAGTTCAAAATTGTTCTGGGCGTGAATCCTGGCATTGAGGACTGACCGTTTCCCTTTGGCATACTCGACCGCAGTAAAACTGTAATTCGTCAGATCCGAAAGCCGGGAAACGGAAAATGTGTTGGTTATGGCAGTCGATTTCTTTGCGGCTCTGTTCACAAGGATATGATTGACGAGGCTCGGAGAAGTGTCCGCAGCCGATTTGACGGGAACCGCGGTTCCGGCGCCGGCCGGGCCCAAAATAAATGCACCGGATGCCATGACACCCGCGACGGAAGCCAGAACCAGTTTATCGAAAAGTTTACGCTGCATTGGGGTACCACTCCTTGACTGACGAATTATCCATGTTGACGATACGTTTTACGCTTGATAGAAGAACGTACACCAAACTTATTTTAGCCTTATTATAACTATAGGTACAGTCAGTTATCATTTAATGCCAGTGTGGACAAATAACTTAAAACCTCTTTATAATCGGTGGTGACAGGCATTGCCGGGAGTCGGCTTATAAGATAATTTTTATACTTGGCCGTATTCAGTCTCGGATCCAGAACGGCAACCACTCCCTTGTCGGTGGAACTTCTTATAAGACGGCCCACCCCCTGAGCCAGCAGGTTGGCAGCCTTGGGTAAATCGATCGAAACAAATCCCGCTTCGCCGGCCAATTCTCTTCTTGCCATCAACAACGGGTCATCCGGTCTCGGGAAAGGAATTTTGTCAATAATCACGAGAGACAGTGATTCGCCCGGCACATCGACTCCTTGCCAGAAGCTCATGGTGGCAAAAAGACTGGTATCCCGTTCAGCCGTAAATTTATCGATTAAAAATCTTCTGGAATGCCGGCCTTGCATGATGAGATTTGTGGACACTTTCCTCAGACAAAATTCATACGCTTCTTCCATCGCGGCTTTACTGGTGAACAAAACCAGGGCTTTCCCGTTAAATGCCTTTAACAGTGTCGCTATCTCCGAGTATCTGTATGTACTCATGTCTTTTTTACGCGGATCCGGAAGATGGGAAGGAATATAGAGAAGCGAATTGGAGTGATAGTCAAACGGACTCTGCACTTCGGTAAAGCTGACCAAGTCTCCGTCGGCTCCAAGGCGCGATACGATGGCTCCGTCCACGGTTGCGCTTGTCATCACCGTAGGTTTATTTGTAAAAGTGCCTTTATCCAAAAAAAGAGACAGATCAAGCGGCATGCCTTCCAATTTTAAAAAACCCGCCTCACGTTCTGCGTAAATAACAAAATTTGCATCTTTTGCCAAAATATGATGCATGTCCGCTAACAGTTTTGTGACCACCTGAACAGCCCGAATTGTCTTATCCGGCAACGGCGCTTTGCCTGTTAAGTTGACACTGCGCTGAACGGGTTTTTCTGATAAGAATTCCTCTTCTTCCTCCCTGTCTTTCGTGGAGGAAAGATAAGAAAAGTGGGCCAGATACTTTGTCAACAAATCCAATATAAATTGTACCTTATCTGCCATGATATCCAAGTGAGCCAAAAAAGCCGTTTCGGCCTTTGACGGCTCGCCGTATAGTATCCTCCTGCCCGATAGCATCTCCAGGTAGTCATCTATGCCGGCCACCGATTCCGGCAGCTCTTCCGATACCGTGGCAAACAGCGCGTCGAGGTAAGTTTCCTGATACCCCATTTTGGAAAAAAAATCTTTTGTCCGACTGTCTCCCGACGAACGCAATTTGGAAATTTCGTTCAGTGCACTCTGCAACTCCGCAATTGCGCCCCTGAAACGTTTTGAGGTTATTGTAAAGCCCAATGTTTTTGTCAATACATCCTCCAATTCATGGACTTCATCGACAATAAGAACATCGTAATTGGGTAAAATCTTTCCGTAAACCATATCAAGGCACAGTAAATGTAAATTAACCACTATTACCGTTGCCTCCTCGGTTCTCTTTTTTGCTTTTTCCGCAAAACACACATCGCCCTTGGGACACAACCTGGATCCGACGCATTCATCGACGGTAACGGAAATTTCCTTTGCCAGATCGGCAGTAACTTCTATATCCAGCTCAGATAAATCTCCCGTTTCCGTCACGGCAAGCCAGTCTGATATCTCCTCATATACGGCAAAGCCTTTGTTTGCATAAGAAAAGAGCTTTGGGGCTCCCGGATTTCTTTCATCAATATGCTCGCCAAAAGCTTTTCTGCACAAGTAATTTGAGCGGCCTTTTAGAACCGCATACGACAATTCAAGATCAAGAGTATCCGACACGGCAGGTAAGTCATTTTTTGCCAATTGATCTTGCAACGTTTTTGTCGCCGTGGCAATAACAATTTTTTTACCTGATAAAAGCGCCGGAACCAGGTAAGCAAACGACTTTCCTGTGCCCGTGCCGGCTTTAACCACTGCACAGCCTCCGTTGTGAATGATGGAATCAACCTGTCGAAGCATTTCCAATTGGCCAAGGCGGATTTCACCGTCTTGTTTTAAATTCTGCACAACGCTCAGCAGTGCGGTTTCCGCGTTGTCTTTTGATTTCTTTACCGACATAAAATTTCTCTTGCCCACAGACCCGTGTCTATAGAACTTGACATAATAGCTCGCTCACGGCAGGCAAAAGCTCTTGAAATATCGCCGTTGCGTCCGCACCCGAGATCAGCAAAGAGGTGCACGACGAGGGACTGATCGGATACAGAAATAAGCAATTTTTTACCGTATCACCAACCGAGTCCATAGCCAAAGAGTAAAAACCCAAACGGAAGCAATTGAGTGCCAAGGCGACTTCCCTGTGCTCACCGGATAAAAAGGATATGCCTTTTTGCACCTGGGTCAAGAGAGAGTAGTCTAATACGATACTTCCGCCGTCTCCCACAGAGCAGATATCTGCCATACTTTCAAAGGTAATGCCGCTAAAACTAAAAATAATCGGTACATCTTTTGACAGTGAAGAGTTTTCCTCCAAATAGTTTAAAATGTGATCTTCATATATTTGATATGCATGATATATATTTTTTTCTTCAAAAGAGTCGCTGTATTCAGCCGGTACACTGCTCTTACTGGCTGGTTTTCGCATTATCAATATATCAATGAGAGCTTGAAGTTCCTTGGCATCCTTCATATTTATGAATATGTTGTCGTTCAATTCGGTTACTTTAGTAATGTCAAAATTAATTAGTTGCGCTGTGAGGAGAGGTAAAAGCAGTTCTCTTAGAGTCTCGACAGGATGGGCAGAAAATATATTTTCTAAAAAATCCATATTTATTACACCAAAGAATATTTTTTCTTTTTGATAATTCTCCAGCTCATGCTGCCAATCAACAATACTTCCGCCATTTAAAAACTGAAGGTCTTCCTGCGGTGTGGAAACCGGGTCGCTGCTTTTTAAAGCAGGAGCATACAATTTATTTTCTCCTCCCGTTTCTCTGGCTGCGTCGATAGTGCTTACTTTTGACAGCAAATATTCATCGGATTCGACGATATTATGAATAACTTCCGCCAAAGACGGCTTAGCGGACACTGAGGGTTTATAGGAAAGCGATATGACCAAGTGATCCCTTGCTCTTGTCGCCGCCACGTATAGCAATCTATATAGTTCCGCTCTTTCCAAGCGTTCATACTCGTCGGTTGCTTCGTCGTAACCGGAAGTTTTGAGCTGCTCATTGATTCTTATGTTAATACTGCCCTTGTGCAATTCTTGCGAGGTATCCAGAATGATATTTGGCTTTTCTCTCACCAATGGCGCTGCTCCCAATTCGGTAAGAATGACTATGGGATATTCAAGACCTTTTGCGCCATGTATCGTAACCACCTTCACGGCATTGCGGCTTGCCGCGTAATCCTCAAACAATTCCGCTCTGGGATAATTGCCTTTTTCCGCCTCTATCAGATCAAGCAAATCCTGCGGCAACAGATCCGGGTCTTTTGCGTAGCTAATTATTTTGTTGATAATATAGTCTAAAGCCAATTTTGATTCGTATGAAAACTGTGACAGACTTGCCAAAGCGTAAATACAGCTACTGTCTACCAGCTTAGCCACCATATCCGGTATACCGAAATTTTTATATACATTATGTAAATAATATATATGTGACATTGCCGAATACACTTTGTAATCGGAAGTCATGCCATAGTTATTCACGGAAGCAATAATGCGATCAGAGACTTCCACCAGCTGATTTCTGGAGAAGTACGATTCGTGACGGGTGTACGGTTGCCAAGTTCCGCCTTTGGATTTATACTCTTGTAAATCGATATCGCTGCATCCAAATATTATTGTGCGCAATGCCCCCAAAATATAGTACTCCTGATATGGCATGACGACAGCCCTGATGCACGCCAGGAGATCCTGTACAAACTGATTCGCAAAGATCAAATCCGAGGAAGGCAGTTGGTAAGGTATGCGCGCCCTTTCTAAAGCCGTACGCAACTCATTCAACCCCGTCCGACGCTGAATAACTATAGCGATATCGCTAAAATCAGCGGGTCTTTCTGCATTATCGTCCCCCACCATCCACGGGGAAGAAACGGCCTCAGTTATGACCGCCACAACCGCTTCCGATTCCCTTTGACGCCTTTCTGAAACAGTTGAACTGCTTTTAAATAATTGTTCTAAAAAAACTATATTTGATTGATCAGAGCTTCGTGCCCCCACCAGAGGTTGAAATGCCTCTGTGGTGCCTTCACCGGGTGAAGCGGGATGAGCGTCGGCAAAAGTTACGTCTTCATCGTTATCATCCGACACCCTGGATCTGCCGTGAAAATCTGTATCGCCGGGAATGAGATCGCCATTCGCCTGAATCAAATGGGTAAATATTCTATTGACAGTTTCCAAAACCTCCGATCTCGACCTAAAATTCGTTACAAGTTGTAAAGGCAAATCATTTGCAATTTTAGACCTTGTTTGCCTGTATAAGCCTACATCTGCTCCCCTAAATCTATAGATAGATTGCTTGGGGTCACCTACGTAAAATAATTTGGATCCCTGTTTTCCTTCCGGAAGATCCGCCAAGAGCCCGAGTATCGACAGTTGCAATTCGTCAGTATCTTGAAACTCATCCACCAAAATATATTTATATTGTAAAGCAATCTTGCCTCTCACTTCGGCATCGTCCTCAAGCAATTCGTAGCAGTAGACCAGCAGATCCTGAAAACGCAACTCGCCCGATAATTTACGTTCAAGACCTGCCTTGGCTGCTTCGCTTGTCATCCAGAAGGCAAGGTAGGGTAAAGACAGATCTATGACATTTTGCAAAATATCTTTTCTCAAATCGGATACTTCTTTTACCAGATTCCGCAGCTCGGTTATGTCCGCATCCGGCCAATTGGCCTTATTGCCTGTTCTGGATGGCTTTTGCTCTCCAATCAGTAAAAGCCATTCCAGCAATTGAGAAAAAGACGGTTCGGCGGGAAGAAGACTCTGCCAAGAGGCCAGCCGCTTAAGGAGTAAAAATAATTTATCACTTTCGCTTTCACAAGTAAAGTCTTTGAGCTGATTGGCAATATCTCGGATCTGAGACACTTTCGGCATTGCCTCACTGACAATGCTGTGTTGCTGTTCAAAACCGAATTTAATGCCGCTGTGGTCTGCCAGCTTATAAAATTTTTCATTGCACAGTTTCCATAACTCATTTAAGTGATAATCGGTTACCCCCAGCGTCTGGGCAGTCAGCAGTATGTTCTTTTTATCTTCATCATCGAATGACTTATATATAATCCGCATCAATTGATTTTTGAGCCGGTATTTGACAGCTGACTCGTCTATCACAGAAAATCCAAAAGGTATACCTATCGTATGAGCATATCTTTGTAATAGAGAATGAGCGAAGCCGTGTATGGTGGTAATTGTCGCCGCAGGAAGTCCCGATAAAGCTTTTAGAAGATTTTGATTATCGCCATTTTTATCCAACTCTTTATTCAGCTCCGCACCAAGCCTCTCCCGCAATTCTGCGGCCGCTGATTCCGTAAAAGTAATGGCCGCTATCTCAGCTATCTTTACTTCGGAAGTTTTTAATAAGTAAACGATTTTGCTTACGAGAACGGAGGTCTTTCCGGTGCCTGCGCCGGCTTCCACCAAAAGGTGGGGGCTTTGATCGTGAATGGCTTTATCTCTGGCTTCTCCGTCAAGGAAGTCTTTCATAGCGCCTCACGGATCACAATTTTCATACCTTCACAACACCTTATTCGGCTGTAGCGACATATTGCCCAACGTAGTCGTTGGATTTCAGTGACGGCCATTTGGATCTTTGAGCATCGCTGCAAACAGACCGGTAATCGCAATTCCTGCAATTCTCGTAAGCCCCTTGCGATAACCCGCCGGGATTCTGTGGAAAGACACCGTGTTCGATCAGGTCGTGAACATTGCCGATGACGTTATGCAACTCGTCGAGTATTTCCCGGTCTATCAACAATTCAATATTTTTTTCAGGCTGTGCTATGAAGTCGTAGACCGCATGATATGCCTGATAGGCATCTTTCTCTGGATATACATCTACATAAATAGGGAGCTGTAGGAAAGTTTTGATGCTGCCCTGATCGCGTTTCAATTTTTGATACTTGTCGGGCGAACCTGTTTTGTAATCTACGACACAAAGGGTATCGCCGCCGACGCTGTCAACTCTGTCAATCGACCCCGACACCCTGAGAGTCGCCTCGGAGCAAGCCTGACTTGTACTTTGCACTTTCATTATCGGTTGATCCGAGAATTTGTATTCGCTTGCCAAAGTTACCCGAGAGCCGTCAAGTAAAGATTCCAGATAACGATCACTCCAAAGCAACAGACGATAAAGCCATTTTTGTTTTAATCCATTGATAGTTTCTCTAAAAACACTGTCGGCATAACGATCAAGTCTGCCGAACTCTATGTCGGTAACCGCAGTAAGGACATCGGTCAAATGCGGTTCGGCGGAAAGGATTTTGGAATAAGAACGGCTATATGATTGCAGTGCTTGGCCGTCATAGTAATTTTCCAACAAACACATTGGATCCGCACCGTTTGTACTTGGGAAATTCAAATCTTTGATAACTTTGATATATACCTCTAATATTTTATGGACAGTTGAACCAATTTGATTGCGCAGCGGTTCTAAATACCCATTTGCATACTGCTCGCCTCGGAGACCCAAAATATCTTTAAGAAAGTAAGAAAAGGGGCATTTTTGATATCTTTCCAGCGAAGTTGCCGAAAAAGAGAAATTGTCATTATCCGGTCTATCTCCCCTTGTTTTGACGTACCCCATATGTTCGTTGAATTCCGGTTTTGATCGCGCCGACAAGGCTTGAAGCGAAAAGTAAAGGGAAATGGGCATCATGACGGCGGGGGACAGCGCCGCATCCAAACCGTGAAAGCTCCTTTGCAAAACATGGCCGGCAATATCCCGATGGCTGTATAAAGGAAATTTATGATCGATGCTTCCGGGTTGCCCGGCTTCACTGAAAGAATAGGCGGTATCTGTTACGTCCAATAATGACGATACCAAATTTGCCACGGATCCTTTGGCCTTTGAATTTGGGCCATGTAGGGCATAGCTGATTCGTAAGTATTCACCGGTCGATAAATACTTACCGAGAATTGATTTAAATGTTTCTTTCCTGTAAGGATTATCCATTAATTCAGCAGAACAGCCCAGAAGAGTTACAAACCTAAACGGCACTTTACAGGCATCTTCGGCGGAAGCTATGTAAACGCCCGGGTAGTTGGGACAGTCTTGTCCTATCCGGACGGTACCGATAACATCGGCCAAAGAGCCGGCCTCACTTTTCCCTACCGAAACAGCGTCGCGGCGAATTTGGGCCAATACGTTTTTATAAGTCACGTACTCCAAATCCGGTGCGCAGATTTCCCCGGATTTGAGACAAGCCAAAAATCCTTCTATGCAGTCATCCAGCCAGATGACCGCTTCAAGAATATCGTTTGGGATATCCTTTCCCTCCAAACAACGCATGGCTAAATCCATGAGATCGGCGGCTTTACCGCTATTTTCGTTTTCACTTTTCTTACTGATATTTTCCATGGTGCTGCGCCAGAAACCCATTGATCCCATCTCCTGGGAAAGATCGGCAATGCGATAAAAAATATCGCCGTAAGTCTCCCACGGGTTTGCGCCGCATACGGAAAAGACTTCTTCCAAAACCCGGACAAGCTCATTTCCCGAAACAGCGTTGGCATCAATTCGCATTATTGACTTCATCAGCTCCAAGAAAATATTTTTCTTGGACGCTTGGGGGTCATCCATATAGTGATCCACTTGCAAAAAAGAGGATTCGTAGCGGACTGTTTGCCGATAAGTCTCTCCTCCGAAATAGATGACGGCACATTCGTGGGGTTTGGCTCCCGCCGCGATGCGTTGCACTGTATACCGGAATGCTTCACGGACTTCTCCCTGGATACTTGGCTGACCGGAAATCTCGACAACGGCTTTGCTCTCATTCAAACCGGATCCAAACCAAAAATTCGTCGAATCGGTATCTGCATTGCTTTCCGATAAAACACTTTTGACCACAGCTAAATCATCTTCTTGTTCTGCCGGAGCGCTTTGCGGCGGCAGAGCCCCGTCAGTCCGGCTATACCGGCTGTCTGCCTCATGGTTCGCCGGATCCAAACTGTCCTTGCCATGCCTCCCCGGTCTTATTGTCTCATTCGGCAAGGTTATATGGGTATTTTTGCTGCCTATGGTATAAACATTGATTGAGCTGCGGCTGTCCGGGTGGGTTAACCCGACAAGACCCTGATAAAAAGTTTTTTCAAGATTGGATATTCCGTCCGGCATAAACAAAACGTAATGTCTTGCATAACTAAGAATGCGGTCTCTTTGTTCGTTTGCTGCTTTCAATAGCTCGTTGACAACATCCAATTTATCGACATAGCTTGCTTTGATTGTCTCGTGTACTTTAGTCACGTAATTTCGCATTAAACTATGTGAAAAATACTGCATGATGATTTCAGTCATGGAATCTTTTCTCTGATAGCGAATGTATTCATACATGCCGGCCAGAGTACTGCCTTGAAGATTCATTTGGGGCCAGGTATTTTTTATATATCGGCATGCATAAAGCAGAGTATGTCGCTCTAAGAACTTTTTCTCATGTCCGGGAAATGCCTCTTCCCAAAGCCGCTCAGCGAGACCGTCGAATGTCGTAAAGTGCACATTGAACAAAAGGGTTTCCGGAATGTATCCGCCGCTTTTTCCCCCGGGCGACAAAACACGGATCAGCTCTTCTTTTATGGACATTTTCAACAGTCGGCACGACGCTTTGGAGTCGGCCACCACCACGATCTTGCCCGGATGACCCGCATTTTTAATGTCGGTCATCTTTTCGGTCAGTTCTCGTATTGATTTGTTCACGTACGGCCTGCCCACTCCGTAGTCAAGCATGCCAGACATTTACCGGAGGACCGGCAACGGCGGTTGTGTATATGTTTCCATAGCTCCGACCAAGTTTATCTCATGCTTTCTCCGGATACCTACCAACTTTCTCCGGATACCTTTATGTGCGGAAAAAATAGATTGCGGCCGGTATCCGCAATAGTCTGAGCCCTCAGGACAGCCGCCTGTTGCCGCACATCAAAGAATTGCACAATCAGATATGCAATCCGCATTCTGTCTTGTTCATTCCCGGCCATCTCCCCTCTCTGGGTGATTCTCCTTCTTGGGTGGGCCGCGTCGTGGGAGCACAACCGATGGATTTGTAGCCGACAAAAGTCAGCGGATGTCTCGGCAGATTCAGCTTTTCTTCATAAGCGGCCACATCCTCGTCAGTCCATGCCGCCAACGGATTTATTTTAACAACATTCTTGGCCTCGTCGTAAGCTACAATCGGAGCGTCAACCCTTTCGGGCGTGTCCACACGCTTTATGCCGGTCACCCAAGCCGTGGCGGTTTTTAACACGTTCAGGAGAGGAAGCACTTTTCTTACCTGGCAGCAATTCGAGCTTCCGCAAGGAGAAACATCGTCGGGCAAACCGGAATTGACAACCTCTACTTTGATATCGTAATGCTTCTCTATTCTCCGCATGTAAGCTATCGTTTCCGGAAAGTGAAACCCCGTATCTAAAAACACAATTCGTGCTTCTCCCAGCGCTTTTTGAGCAACATCTATCAATACGCAATCTTGGAACGAGGAAGTAATAACGAGCCCGTGAGCAAAGCGGTTCCCGGCCCAGGATAAAATATTTTCAGCAGAAGAGTGCTCAAAAGAAGAATTGATTTCGTTCAACTCACTTTTCAAGGAATCAATCTCTCCGGTTTGCAATGCCATGTATCCTCCTACAACTTTTCCCGAAACAGACAGCCCGGCCGGAACACTTTGGGAAGTACCCTCGACCGACTCAAGTGTAAACGATTTACTTTATGCAGGCAATCTATGTTTCTCTGTTTCAAGTATACCTGACTATTTTAGTCATATTTTGCTATATGGAATATTATAACTGTCTATGATGATTAAATGACTACAGAAAGCCACTACTATCCCGTTTTTTTAAATTTAGCAGACAAAAAATGCCTGGTTGTGGGAGGGGGCAAAGTCGGACTGGAAAAAGTTATGCCGCTCCTGAGAGCAGGAGCGGAAGTAACAGTTATTGCCAAAAAATTTGTCAGCGATTTCTTTCAATTGGCGTTATGCCACCCGCAACTGCATCTTGAAGAAAGGGCATACCACGGCGGCGAAGCGCAAAATTACTATCTTGTGATTACGGCAACCGGCAAAAAAGACACCGATTATTCGATATACGGCGAATGCCATGAAAAAAAGATCTTGGTCAATGCCGCCGATTACATTCCGGGTTGCGATTTTATTTTACCGGCCCGCTTTCAAGCCGGCGACATACAAATCGCCGTCTCCACTTCGGGCTCGAGTCCGGCACTGGCAACATGGCTCAGAGACCGCATAGAAGAAGACTTGGGAAATGAAATCTGTCTGCTGGCGGAAATGCTCAAACAGGCCAGAGCGGTTTTGAAAGAGAACAACAAAATGCCCTCTAAAGACAGGTGGAGAGCTTTACTGGACGAAGGCCTTTTGGAAGAACTGCGCCAAGGCAACGTGGAGTATGTCCAAAGAAAAGTAGACGATTTTTTAAAAGAGAATTTGTCTTTTGAATGACAGTCAGGCAATTCCAAGTTAGGCAGCCAAAGTAACCGCTATGCCGTGCATATTCTCTTGCTTTGACCTCTTGCTATAAAAACAGCGATGTGGCACAAAGGTCTCGGTCCGATCGGGAAACATCACTTACACCGTCTCTGAAAAGGTATTTGGGTAATAAATACCGTGCGAAAAGTTAGCCTCTTATCTGGTAATATTATGGCAGCAGCAAAACATAGCGCACTAAAGCACTTTAATGATGAACACCGAGGGAGCCTCGTACGTGCCTTACACAACCGACAATGCCTTACCCGAAAAAGCAAATATCCCAAAGCATATAGCGATTGTGATGGACGGTAACGGCAGGTGGGCAAAAAAACGGCAGCTCTCCCGCACAGAAGGGCATGCCGAAGGGGAAAAATCCATTCTGGATGTTATCGACGGCGCCCTGGAAGTCGGCGTCCAGTGGTTGTCACTCTATGCATTCTCCACAGAGAATTGGCGGAGACCCGCAGAAGAAGTCCGCTACCTCATGTATTTTAATGAAAACTTACTTCTTAAACACAGAGACAATCTCCACAAGAAAGGGGTCCGGATCCGCTTTTCCGGCAGGAGAGATTGGAGAATACCAAAAAAGCTCGCTCAAAATATGGATGATGCCATGCAACTGACTAAAAGTAACCGCGCATTGGTATTGACTATATGTTTCAATTACGGAGGCAGAGCAGAAATAATTGACGCAGTAAAAAATATTGTGTCAGATGGCCTGCCTCCTGAAAAAATTAATGAGAAGGCCATCAAATCCCGACTGTATTATCCCGACATGCCTGATCCCGACTTGGTTATCAGGACATCGGGGGAATACAGAATATCCAATTTTTTGCTTTGGGAGATCGCATACTCCGAACTGTTTTTTTCTGATATGCTTTGGCCAGATTTCCGCAGCGAGCATCTGTATCAGGCAATAGCGGAATTCCAAAACAGAAGCAGGAGGTTCGGAAGAGTGGAAAAAGATGGATGACACAACAACCGACAACGGCCAAGACAAACCCGTAACGCCATCTTTGGAACAGGCACCGGAATCCGGAGACACTTTGTCGGCTGACCGAGGGGGATCTTTCCCCAAAACCTCGCGCGAAACCCTACCGTCGTGGCTGTGGCACCATATAGGTATGGTCTTGGGTATAGTCATCACTTGCCTGGCGGTTGCGAGCGTACTTTTCCTGGCAGTGGCGGGCTTTACGGCTGCTCTGGTTTTGCTTGTCGTAATACTTTTTGGCGTGGCAATGATTATCATCGGCGGCAGAATCAGGAGTAAGTAAGACCCGTGTCCTCTCTGCAGGACGTTGCAGTTATCATGCGCACCTACAAAATAGGTGAAGCCGATAAAATTATTGTCCTATTCACGCAGAACCACGGCAAAATACGGGCCGTCGCCAAAGGATCACGCAAAACCACCAGCAAACTCGGAGCGCGACTTGAACCTCTAAATCTGGCAAACGTTATGTTGTGGCAGGGACGCAATTTGGCGACAATCACAGGCGTGGACGTTATTGACAATTTCACCGATATCCGTGAAAGCCTGGAAAAAATCATGATGGCCACGACGATGATGGAGATAATTGACAAGCTGACCCTCGACGATCAAGAAAATGACGCATTATTCCAACTGCTGATAAAAGCTTTAATGACATTGGACAAGAATTTCTCTCCGGCCATATTGGGCGCTTTTTGCTTCAGAGTCTTAATGGTTGAAGGCCTTACTCCGCAAACAGATGCCTGCTGTGCTTGCGGCACGGCTCAGGAACTGACGGCATTCAACGCCGCCATGGGCGGCGCCCTCTGCAGAAATTGCCAAAGCGGACAACTTATTTCGAAACAGGCCTTGGACATCCTTGGGCTCATATTTAACGGCCGGCTTGGCAAGGCCCTATATTTGTGTTCTCATGCCCCGGAACTGACCCATGAAATCGAGTCGCTGGGTATCAATATCATTGAATACCATTTGGGTCAAAAACTCAAATCTCATCTCAACTTGAAAACGTGGGGATAAATATCAAGTAAACTGCCTCACATAAAAACGACAAAAATAAGTGGACACCATGTCAAATAACAATGAAAATCAGGAATTATTTGAAAAAATAGTCAATCTTGCCAAAAGAAGAGGCTTTGTTTTCCCTTCCTCCGAAATTTACGGAGGCATCAGATCTACTTACGACTATGGGCCACTCGGAACCCTAATGTTACGCAACGTGAAAAATGCCTGGTGGAAAGCAATGGTCCAGGAAAGACTTGACGTAGTGCCGATAGATGCCGCCATTTTAACCAATCCAAAAGTTTGGGAAGCATCCGGGCATTTGGCCACTTTTACGGACCCCTTGGTGGATTGTCTTGAATGTCATGAACGCTGGAGAGAAGACCAGTTACCGCTCAACGGCGACGAAAAGCCGTTCTGTCCCAATTGTCGGTCGACAAATATGACAGAGGCAAGACCGTTTAATTTAATGTTTAAAACATTCGTCGGACCCGTAGAAAGCAGTTCGTCCGTCGCCTACCTCAGACCGGAAACCGCTCAGGGCATGTTCGTCAATTTTACCAACGTCTTGAATACCTCCAGACGCAAGCCTCCCTTCGGGATAGCCCAAATGGGAAGGAGTTTTCGCAACGAAATTACTCCCGGCAATTTTGTTTTTCGCACCAGGGAATTTGAGCAGATGGAAATGGAGTACTTCGTACCTCCGGAAGAAGCCGACCGCTGGCACGAATACTGGTGCAAAGAACGCTACGACTGGTACTTGAGATTCGGAATAAACCGGGACCTGCTGAGACTCCGCAAACATGAGGAAGAGGAGCTTTCGCACTATTCTTCGGCCACTTCCGACATAGAATTCCTTTTCCCTTGGGGGTGGGGCGAGCTGGAAGGCGTGGCCAACAGAACCGATTACGACCTTACCGCACACAGCAACCACTCCGGCACCCGGCTTGAATACTTTGACCAGAACAGTCAAACAAAATACACCCCTTATGTGATTGAACCGGCGGCGGGTGCCACAAGAGCCATGATGGCTTTCCTGTTGGCGGCATACGACGAAGACGAAGTAGCCGGCGAAAAGCGAATTGTGTTGCGCCTGCATCCGCAGATAGCTCCGTACCAAGCAGCCGTGCTGCCTCTGTCCAAAAAGCCGGAACTAAACGACCTGACTGCCGATGTTTTCAGCCGACTCAGCCGGCATTTTATGTGCGACTTTGACGATACACAGTCCATAGGAAGGCGCTACAGACGCCAAGACGAGATAGGCACCCCGCTTTGTGTGACGGTTGACTTCCAAAGCCTTGAGGACAACCGGGTTACTTTGCGAGACCGCGATACCACCGAACAGGTCAGAGTGCCCATTGAAAGCCTCGGGGACATCATCGGCGATAAAATTGCCGAGGGTCGGTAGCACAACTAAACTTCGGACTTAAAACATTGCGGCTTATGAGTTTTTTCACGAGCTTACATCTTTCGGGAATTGACACCGGAGAGCCGATCAAAATTACGGCTTGGTTTACCTGTATGCGCACTCTGATACGATATGATGTCGATTGATTCTTTAATAAAGCAGCCACAGACGTAAAAGGACACTTCAGATGGATAAACATCGGACTGTAAAATGAGTCGTGCCATTACATATCTAAAAGAAAAGTATGTCTTTATTATACCGACCGTGATATCTGCCTTATTGATAGCCATAGATATCGGGTCAAGAAGCCTCTGGCTGGACGAAGGGGCCAGCATCTCCATAGCCTCGCAAAGCGGACATGCCCTCGCCGCCGCCCTTGCGCGCGACGGCGGAAACATGCTTCTTTACTACCTTTTCTTACATGTAATTATAAAATTCTTTGGTGACGGTGTAATCGCCATGAGACTTCCGGCACTCGTAGGCGGGGTTTTGTCAACACTGGGCATAACTGTTATATGCGCAAAGTTATTTAACAATCTTATCGCCTTTGCCTCCGGGATTCTCTCGTCGGTCAGTCTCCCGTTTATCTACTGGAGTCAAAACGCACGAAGCTACACACTCATTGAAGCGACTGTCATATGGTCTTATTACTTTATGATTTTGGTTATCGAACACAGCGGCGAGAAGAAAAAGTCGTTCTGGTATCTTTTTGGATACGCTGCATGTACCCTGTTGGGCGCATACATGAGCTTTATAGCTCTTTTGGCCGTCATACCGCAATTGCTTATCCTTGCTCAATTCAAAAAACCAATAAAAAGATTTATAGGAGCCTTGGCAATAGATGCATTTTTATGCATACCTCTTGCAGTTTTAGCAATTCAACGAGGGAAAGGGCAGTTATTTTGGATACCAAAGCCGAGCCTACAACTGACTACCCCCATATTGCAATTCATGTCATCTGCCGGAGTGGATAATAACTTTATACTCAACGCGGTAGCCAACGACTTGGTTATCCAGACCTGCCTGCTTATTGTGCTGACCCTTGTGCTGGGCATTGCCATATTTTTCCGTCAGAGATACGACACTCAGGATGACGGCAAGCCCGGGACCAAGCAAGCCCAAGCCAGAACGGTAATCTATAAAAGTCCTCATTTCAATATAGGAATAGAGAAGAAATTTACATTCGGCATTTACTTGATGCTCTGGTGGCTTATCGCTCCGTTCCTATGTATTCTCCTGGAATCATGGTTAGGACAGTCAATATACAACCCCAAATACTTCTTGCCGTTTATAGCTCCTCTGTCGGTTCTGATATGCGTCATATTGTTGTCTGACATTTTTAGTCACAACATAGCCCGCTATATCTGCTATGCGATATTTATTGTTGTTCTCGGGCTGCGCTTGGCTTCGCTCATACCGACATACGGAGTCTCCCCCGAAAACTGGCAACAACCGACCGCATATTTACTTCATTATGCACGGCAAGGCGATTGTGTTGCTTTTTACCCCGCAGATACCAGAACGTTGGTTGTGTACTACATGAAACAAAGCGGCACCGCCGGGATCAATGCCGAGCATACCCTGAAGCCCATTCTCCCCACCGTCCCATTAAATTTAATGCCTTCTTATGTGGAAGACTACTATACACTGACGGCAAAGCAAATTTCTGCCGTCTCCGGATCCTGCAAACGCATCTGGCTGGTTTCTTCCCACCAGGGAATCCCGAACGGTACGCGGGTTTCCTACATTCACTACAGCAGATTTGTACGACTTTACAATAATCTGGCCAGGAAGTACCCAGGGGACTCAAATGCCGTATTCGGGTGGTCGGCACCCGTTGACGTCACTCTTTTCCAACAATAGAACACATAAAGCAGATACGATCCTTCAGGCATCCTGAGTAAATGCCTGTGCTCGTGAGCTTGGCAAGCCAGTGGGTATATTACTTATACTGTGTTAGAATTGCCTATTGACATACTTATTTGTCTTTACCTACATACATCTGAATAAATGGCGATTGAACAAGCTGACATACAAAAGATCAGAGCGGCGGCGGACATAGCGGCCGTCATAGGTGAGCATACTGCCCTAAAACGCGTGGGACGTCGCTTGGTGGGTCTCTGCCCTTTCCACTCGGAATCCACACCGTCTTTTACAGTGAGCACAGAACTCGGCGTATACCACTGCTTTGGGTGTCAAGCCTCGGGCGACGTTATCAACTTCGTATGCGAAATCGAAGGGGTCACTTTCGTAGAGGCCGTCAACAGACTCGCCGCAAGGTTAAATATTGAGATCAACACCGAAACAGACGCCCATTACCAAAAAAGGTCCAAATGGAAAGATTTAGCCTCCGTAATGTCTCAGGCCGTTGACTTTTATCACGAACAGCTCTTGCGGTCAGAAAGTGCCAGAGCGGCAAGACAGTATTTGCGGCAAAGAGGATATGACTCGTCGATCGTCAAGCAATTCAAACTCGGCTATGCCCCCCCCGATTCAGCCGGGATATCTGCCATATTGAGCCAAAAGACAGATCTGGCGGTTGAAGCGGGACTCCTCTCCTACAGTGCCTACCAAAAAAACTACGTAGATATTTTCAGAGACCGGGTCATCTTTCCCATATTTGACAGCGGGAACACTCCGATAGCCCTAGGGGGCCGTATCCTGCCTGAAGAGTTCAGAACCCTGACCACCCAAGCGGGTCCCAAATACAGAAACACGAAAGAGTCCGTCCTTTATAGCAAAAGGAAAACTCTATACGGACTGAACCTTGCAAAAAAAGAGATGTCACATCAAAGCACTGCCATCGTGTGTGAAGGATACACCGACGTTATAGCTTTCCACAAGATAGGGGAAAACACCGCGGTGGCGACATGCGGCACGGCACTCACAGAACATCACATTAAGACTCTTTCCAATTTTTCAAAAAAAATTATTCTCTCTTTTGACGCCGACTTGGCCGGACAGGAAGCCATGGCCAAGCTTTATGACTGGGAAGAAAAGCACGACATTTCGCTCATGGTCGCCAAACTTCCCGAAGGCAGCGACCCCGCAGAATTGGCGCTTGCCGACCCCGATTCATTAAAACATGCGGTCAATAACGCCCAGCCTTACCTGGGATTCTTAGTTGAGCGGTATACCGATAAGGTCAGCGGTCTCCATCCCGAAGAACGCGCCAAAGCCGCACAAAAATCACTGCTTGCCATCTCTTCCCACCCCAACAGTCTGGTCAGAGAAGAGTACCTTGCCAAAACCGCCGATATGACCAGACTGCCGGTCGGAGAGTTGAGAGCTCAATTGCAAAATATTATGAGCGGCTCCCTCCGTCTCGGAAGTGACAAAAGCAAAGCACAGCACTTTGTGGACGAAGCCGGGAACATGTCTCCCAAAAAAGCCGCCCGGCAAAGCACCCGGGACAACCGCGGCACAAACGAAGGCCGTCAAAGCAACAATGCATATAAAAAAAATCGGTACGGGGGCACAGAAGAGGTCAATTTGACCTTAGGTTCATCCGTTAGTCAAAATAGTGGAAATAATACGCGACGAAAAGCATCTCCTGCAAGCACTAAAGGACCGATCTCAGGCGAGATTGCCCTCTTGCTGGCTATTCACCGTCCGGAGACAGTAGTGGATAAGCTAACCGCCATGCTTTTTACCGATCAACTTCAACGGCGCTCGTTTACGGCTTTAGCGGAATCTGAAAGTTTAGTGGAAGCCATAGAAAATGCGGAAGAAGACGTGAGGCAGTATCTGTACAGACTCAGCGGAAATGACATTCCGGAAGGAAGCGACATAGAAGATATCATCTCCTCGCTGTGCGTATTGTCGGCAGAAAAAAAGATCGAATCGGTTCTCCTGGAAGCCAGAATGTCCGAAAAAGCGGATGCCTTACAAAACGCATCCAGGATAATAGAATTTGCCAAGCACCGGCTGGAGATTATCAAAACGGCGCAAACCAACGGGGTTTATACGGACGGAGTTGCAAGTGCCAGAGAGTCCCTGTTGGATTGGCTCTATGACGGGACAACATTACAGCCATGACAGACAGCCGTAACGGAAATATACTTTACATAAAGCAATTCAGCGGCTCTTACACACCGTCCGGCTACAACATGATTCGTCGACAGAGACAAAGGTATATTTTCAATCAAAATATTTCTTACCGGCAGGCAGGTCAAAATCCTTTTATTGTCGGCAGTATCCCCAGAATTATTGACAATAATTTGGCTTTAAACACATTTTTCCAATGGAATTTATATCAGCCCCAAAAAATTGACTACCCAAAAGCCGGGCTCAAAAAAATATCTGCCGCCCAAAGCCGCAATATGAAAACCGCCAAGAGGATATCCCCCATGCGCAGAGATGCCATGTCCGGATATGGCGACGGCAATAACCTTGTCACAATTTATTTATCGACGATCGGCAGGCTTTCGCTCATCTCCAAAGATGTTGAGATGCAATACGCCAAAAAAATCTACGAAGGGCAGCGTGCCAAAGAATTGCTCGGCGATCCGGAAAAAAACGATCCGGCAGATTCCCGGATACTTACAAATCATTATCACGCAGATCAGCTCCATTCAGAATGGTCTTTTGATGGAATCGATGCCGAAAACGACGGTGCGGAAAAAAAGCTTTGGAAAGCCGTTATGGAGGGCGAAACTGCCAAAGAACTTCTCGTCAAATCCAATTTGCGGCTTGTCGTGTCGATAGCGAAACACTACCAAAACCAGGGTTTGCAGCTGATAGATCTCATCCAAGAGGGAAACCTGGGCTTGATGAAAGCTGTAGAGAAATTTGATTACTCCAAAGGGTTTAGGCTCTCAACATACGCTACATGGTGGATCAGACAGGCAATACTCCGGGCTATCGCCGATCAGGGCAGAACCATCCGTATCCCTTCCCATATGGTCGATATGGTCAACAGATTAAACAAAGTTTCTTACCAGCTTGAACAAAAATTGTCCAGAGAGCCGACCATCGATGAAATCGCCGAAAACATGAAATGTACCTCGGAGAAAGTATTGGAACTCCGACTGATCTCCACCGTCACCACCTCCCTGGAAAGTCCCGTAAAACAAAACGAAGGCTACGCGTTGATCGAGATGCTCGAGACCGGAGCCAATGATACCGACAGCATCACGGATAAATCTCTGCTTGACCAAGCATTGGAAGAGGCTCTGTCAACCCTTACCCCACGGGAAAGAGAAATAATAAGACTCAAATTCGGCTTAGACGACGGCAGAATAAGGACTCTGGAAGAAATAGGCAAGCTATTCAACATTTCCAGAGAACGGGTGCGCCAGATAGAACACAAATCAATAGAAAAATTGCGACAACCCGGCTTATCCTCAAGTTTAAGAGACTTTCTGAATGACAACAAGGCATTCTGACATATGAATTTTCCTGGGACAATCAGAAAATATGGCGCCGGAAGGACGGCACCGCCCGTTTTTATTTAAATAACGAATTTTGTCAGATTGACTTTTTGACTGCGGATATAGTGGTATCGTCACTTAGTGGATATGCCGCTTGCGGCAGTTTTTGTTATTCCGGGGTAGCTCAATTGGCAGAGCATGCGGCTGTTAACCGCAGGGTTGAGAGTTCGAGTCTCTCCCCCGGAGCCATTGATATCTCGCTTCCACCGGTGGCGGGCGCTTGCTGCAAGGGGCCGTAGCTCAGCGGTCAGAGCAGGGGACTCATAATCCCTTGGTCGCAGGTTCGATCCCTGCCGGCCCCACTTTTATCCCTTTTCTTTCACCCGCGAGAGAAGCGCCGCAACGGAACCAAACGAAGACGGCCGGGCGGCATGCCTCAAGGCTCTTTGTGAATCAGTTGACCGCAAACGGGAGTCAAAAAGCGTCTCCGCAACAGGAAACAACGGACAAGAAAATTTGGCTGCTTCCCGCTCCATATTGTAACGATTCCGCCTTTCACAGCTTTTATGTACCGACCCCAAAGATTGCTTTAGGCGCCTAAGTCTCTGAGTCCGACCCCTTCTCGCCAAAGACACGCCGGATTGGCACAGATTGGGCACCGCTTGGCCGAATTGCCGGATCAGGCTTTCCGCAAAAATTAAACGTCATCGCAACGGCTGATAATCATGATGCCCAAGATACGGTAAAATCTATTCATCGGCAGACAGTAAAGGTTGTATACATAATGGGTTTTGAGCTGAAAGACATCCTCACACAATACAGCGGGCAAAATTTTTCTTTATATTCAGAACATATCAATCCGCAATTGGTACGGGTTTTGCGGACTATAGGCTTTGACAAATTTTATACGCACGGGGAGGGAGCATACCTTTACGATGCAGACGGTAATGAATACCTGGACTTTTTATCGGGGTTCGGCGTATTTGCTCTTGGAAGGAGTCATCCGACCATAAAAAAAGCGCTTCACGAAGCTTTGGAGGCCGATCTTCCCAACCTGATCCAATTGGATGCCGCCCTCCTCCCCGGAGTGGCAGCGAAAACAATTTTAGAGCATTGTCATGACGGTTTAGAGAGGGTATTTTTCACCAACTCCGGAGCGGAATCGGTAGAAGCAGCCATTAAATTTGCCAGGGCGGCAACCTCAAGACAAAGAGTGATTTATGCAGACCACGCCTTTCACGGCTTGACATACGGTGCCCTTTCGGCAAACGGGGGACAGGATTTCAAAACAGGTTTTGGACCTTTTCTTCCCGGCTTCACCCAGGTTCAGTTTAACGATATAAACTCCGTTGCCGCCGAACTAAAGAAACAAGATGTTGCCGCCGTACTCTTGGAGCCGATACAGGGCAAGGGAGTCAATATGGCTTCCTTGGAATACTTCAGCGAATTATCGGACATATGCAAAACTACGGGCACTCTTTTGATCATCGACGAAGTCCAGACAGGCCTGGGTAGGACGGGAAAGCTGTGGGCCCACGAACACTATGGAATCAGACCCGACATCGTCACCATTTCCAAGGCTCTTTCCGGAGGATTTATGCCTGTCGGAGCCATGATTTGCTCGAAAGAAATCTCAAACAGTGTTTACAGCTCAATGGACAGAGCCGTTGTGCACTCCTCCACATTTAAAAATAACCAGTTGGCAATGGTGGCTATCTTGGCAACCCTGCATGTCATCCAAGAAGAAAATTTGGTGGAAAACGCCCGCTTGACGGGACTTGCGTTTGAAAAAGCCCTCGCTCCATTGGTAGACAAATACGAACTGCTTCAAGAAGTGCGCGGACTCGGTCTCATGATAGGGTTCGAATTCGGAAAGCCCAAATCTTTTGCCCTCAAAACAAAATTTCAATTACTGGAAAAAGCGAGAACGGGTCTTTTTTCTCAATTGATCGTCGGACCGCTTTTTACCAGACACAAAATTCTTACGCAGGTTGCGGGGGATGCAATGAACGTTGTGAAAATCTTGCCGCCTCTCGTCATAGGCCAAAAAGAGGTGGACAAATTTAGCGAAGCCTTGGATGACGTCCTCCATATAGCCCACAAAGGCAATAAATTAATTGTTGACTTTTCTTCCACCCTTCTTAAAGGTGCATTGAAATCAAAAAAATAGCCCCGCCGTCTGAGCAAACGCTTTTGCAAGCCGAAGAGTATTTTTTACGCAACCGACCGCAATGATTCCAATGCTTCGGCCACCCTATAGAGTTCGTCCAACATGGGCTTGACCGCCGAGACGGTAACGTCGTTGGGTACGAATTCTCCGTCGGCATTCACCATTTGATCGACGAAAGGAATGACCACCCCTTCCACCACGGGGAAAGCACGCAATTGAATAAGAATACTTTTAGCCATATGGACGGCGCGCAATCCGCCCGATACCCCGCCGTAGCTGATAAAGCCGACCGACTTATATGCCCACTCTTTATGGAGGTAGTCTATGGCGTTTTTAAAAGCAGCGGGAAAGCCGCTGTTGTATTCCGGCAGTACGAAACAAACCGCATCCGCTGCCGATATAGTATTCGACCAATTTTTGGTATGTTCATAAACGTAATTCTGCAAACGGGGGTGCCCCGGCTCATCGAAGGGCGGCAAATTGAGTTCCGCCAAATCCGTGACACCCACCTCGAAACCGGGGTATTCAGACGCTTTTCCGATAAACCAATCTGCGACTGCCTTGCCCTTTCTGTTTTGTCTTGTACTGGCGATAATAATTTCTAAATGCATGATTTCCTTTTTTGGTTATGCTGATATTTATTTTAAACTGTTATTCTGCTATGATTTCAACAGAATTCAATAACCAATTATTCCAAACACATAAGTTGACGGGGTTCCCATACGGAAAATGCCGCATAACCCAATAACCAAAAGGCGTCTCTCCCTTTTCACTCACATCGCCGAAGAAGTGCCAATAAAACTGCTTTTTTCGGAATTCATCGGGACCGCACTGTTGCTTGCTTTTGGCTTATCAATTGTAATTATCGATTTTGGCCACAACACTCCCGTACAACATTGGATACCTTCCGTTGTCATACGTCAGATACTGACGGGGTTTGCTTTTGGTGCTATCGGGGCGACAATTGCCTTTTCACCCGTCGGACAAGTGAGCGGAGCTCATATAAATCCTTCCGTAAGTTTTGCATTTTTTCTCGAAAAGAAGATACATTTCAGACTGTTTGTCGGCTATGTTTTGGCACAATTGTCGGGTGGTATCCTCGGCAGTGTGCCTTTGCTTTTATTCGGCAACATGGGCGGCAGCATCGATTACGCCGCCACGCAAATCGGCCATCCGGGAATTCTCGCGGCGATAGCAGGTGAGGCGGCGGCAACATTTTGTTTGATTATGGTGATCTTTCTTTTGCTGGGTTCACACACTTTACGACGCTTTACCCCGCTGGCCATTCCTCCGCTGTTTGCCATTATGATTCCGCTTGAGGCGGGCTTATCCGGTACGAGTACAAATCTGGCAAGAACTCTCGGACCGGCAGTTATTTCCGGCTACTGGTCTGGTTTTTACGTATATATGATAGGACCGTTTTTGGGAGTACTGATCGCCGTGGGAGTCCGGAAACTGAAAGTATTTAAGTCCTTTGAAGTGGAGGTAGCCAAGATTTACCGCTTTTCAAAAGACCCCTACCATGTTCTGGGCAAATCATCCTTTGACTAAGTACTGATCCGTTACGCTTACGCCAGGCTGACCCTGCACCGACTCCAAAAGTGCCGAACTCGGATAATAAGTTATGGCGATGCCGCCTGAGCCCTGTACCAATCCGCTGCAGGCATAAATCTGACCTGTGATGTTGACGCTGTTACCGAGTGTGACGTTACCGGGCGTATACAGGAAAAGGTGTACCGACGACGCTATAATGGCTGCGCCGGATCCGGTAATGTCGATATTGGCACTTGTCGAACCGAATGCCCCACAACCGCTTCCGGAAGCTGCCCCAACGCCTGAAAATACCCTGAACGCATAAGAAGCCGCGGAGAAAGAGCCGGGAAATCCCGGAGGACCGTACCCTTGACAGGTGTTTTGCGTAGACAACGTATAGAGGCAGGCCTGTCCCAGACCGGTTGACCCTCCTATGTCCACACTTCCCACGTACAGATTTACGTTTTCCTGGAACAATACATTGCCGCTGACGGTAACATTATTACATCCCTGCGCATTTATTGTCAACGTCGTAGCCCCGGGGTACATAAAATTAAAAAATTGTACGTCTTCTGCAAAATATTGTGTAAATCGCTGACAGTTGGTGATCGTCTCCGTAACGTTTTGACCGCTGCTTGTCGGTATAGAAGAGGTTTTTGGGAAAGTCGGAATAGAAACGGCACTGCCGCTGACGTCGGGTAAAGTTCCCTGTGAGACACTGCCGTATACGGACACAGTACCGGTTGCGTTGTACGACACGCCTTTTGCTACGGTATTCGGATACGCCAAAGACAGATTGCCGCCGTAAGCGTACACATCCGTGCCGCTTGCCCCTATCGGCACTCCGGTTTGTGATATTCCTATGCTTGCCCCGTATGCCACGACGTTGCCGGCCACATAACCGGCATTATTTATGGTAATGCCCGCGGCCGACAAACCTTTCAGCCACGCCGTAACGCTTCCCGCAACGTTTCCCGAGACTATAACGGGGCCGTTTGACTGGACGTTTCCCGCTATCTTACACGGTGAAAGGATTTCAGCGCCGGAAGCGCCTGCCAAAACACTTCCCGCCAGTGTCGTGCTGGCAGAACACGTAAAGTAGGGTGACGACACGTTCGCCGGACCGGCCCCGCTCCCGCTTGTTATATTATCCCTGTTGTTCAAAATGAGAGGAGCTTCCGTTAAAATCGCCTCATTGGGAACGGCCTGGGCTCCGCTGTTTAATACGAGGTCTTCCTCCATCGTCACCACGTTGTTCTGTGCCACTGCACTGGTTTGTGCCATCGACCCTACTGATATGGCACTGGCTGTCGTGGGAGAACTGCTCTGCGTACCGAGGGTAGAGGCCATTGAACCGTTTCCGCCTCCGCCGTTGCAAGTTTGCACACCGCCTCCGCTTGAGTAGGTAATGGTAACCGAGTATTTTGTCGGCACACCGCTGTTTGGCAATGTGGCGCTCACGGCACACGGGTAGGAGGAGACTCCCTGCGGAAAAGCCGCTTCTATGTCCGATACGGCAGCCGCCAAGCCGGCCTGGGCTGCCAAAGCTGAGTCGGAATTCGCAGTATAGCTGCCGGACTGGGCTACCGAACCGGTGGTGACAGCCAAAGTTGCCGTACCGGCTATTGCCAAAGCCGCACATATGATCAAAACGATAAGAAGCGCGCTACCGTTCTCCCTTGCGTGTTCTTCAAGAAAAAATCCCTGTTTACGAGACAAAAAATGCCGCTTTGCCTTTGACTTTGCAGGATAAGAATACGATCCGGAAACAGATTCTTGTTCCCGGCAAGGTACTGCGTAAGAAGCGGATAAGCCGCTTTGCCAATTGGCCAGTCCTTTTATTGTTTGCTCAAATTTATCAGGGAAACCGCTATTATTTGCTTTCGGTGCCCGGTATAAAACAGTTGGCGGGAGTTTCTTTAAAAGATAATTGCCGATTACGCTGCGTATTGATCTGCGGTCACCTGTCATAAAGTCTCCAACCCAGTAACTCACTGAAAGTAGTCATTTAACTACTTTCAGTGATATTTTAGCGACTTTGAGTGCCTCCCGTTTCGTTTTGCCCGTTTTTGATGACAGCCATCCTCGGAGTTACCGCAAAGTCCGCGAATTGCTAACGGCTGATTTTATGAAAAATTTGACGCAGTCAGCGCATCCAGGCGCTTACCGATACGCTCTTTGCTTACCTTTTGTGCCGTACCCAACTCTTGCGCCCATACGGATACCTTAAACTCTTCTATCAAAAACCGGATCTGCCATAAATCGGACATGGGACGGGTAAGGATCCCCCTCCCGTAAGTGTGCAGCATTTTCATTTCGAAATCATGAGATAGCACAACCTGCTGATACGGCAAGAGCTCCCCGCATTTTCCTGATGCTCCTTCTGCAAAAGAAGACATGTCTCCTCCGCCCCCATGCCCGGCCCTCAAAGAATTCAACAAGTCCGACGCTTTCGACCCTGCCGCTGCTTTCTGCGCCGGGTACGGTTGACACGGAGGCCAAATTAAGCGGTCTCGATTGCAAAATACCGACATGACGGAAAGATACTCTGTGTAAGTCTCGTGCACGACCGAAAACCGCTGAGCGTCTTTGGAAGGGTCTGCCGAAAACAATTCAACCCGCTTCCCAAGCGCATCAAGGTACCTAAGCAAGTTGTGGATATCCGGATAACCGCTGCAAAGTATAAACCCCTTATGCAACAGACCGGTCAGGGAGACCTCGATATCCAAAATTAACGGAATCAGCTTTTTACTTACGCTATTTTGTAGATTTCCGACACGCTCAGACAGATCCAGATAACGGTGAAATATTTTTGTGATATCGGAAAAAAAATCTTTATAATTAATAATTATAAAATCAACAGTTTTCTGTAATAAATACCTATAGTCTTCTTGAGAAAAAACTTCCCTGCCATAATCGGCAATTGAATAATCGATTAAAGCTGCTTTGACTTCATCGGCCAGTTCTTGCTCAGTATAATCAAGTAGTTTTAAAAACTTCTTGGATGTCTTTGTCAATGACTTGTTAATCGCTTGTGCGGAAATATTGATTTCGTAACTTAGTAGCTTTCTTATGCCATATGCCATAATTGAGGTTTGCGAGTCTTTGCTCTCGGTCGCGACTATCTTTACCCCGAAATGACTTGGAGTTATCGCGGGATAAATCGTACCAAGTTTTCCGGGAATTGTCTGCGGTATAACTTCCCACATCCAGGTAGTCGTTTCCGAAGTATCTATGTAATTAATAATGTCTTTACTAAAGGCTTTCCGCAGATCCGGGGTGAAACGATGCTGCAGCTCCTCGACAGAATCTCCGGATCCTAAAAATATACCCTCGTCGTAGAGTAGATATATAAACTTCATGTACGAAGGAACAGTAAGCTCAATATTTTCTGATATATCAATATTGTATTTCTTACTAACATATTGCGTAACTACATCTATTATATGCTCATCAGGAGATGACTGGTTTTTATCAAGAAACTTATTCACGAAGACTAGAGTATCCCGGACGGCATCGTCGATTGAAGCGAGCAAACGGCGCTTTTCTTTTGGAAACGCTTTAATAATGTTGCGTACGACCTCTACCCTATAGGCGGGTATTGAGTAGCTAAAAATATTATCGTTTACTTTAAAAAGCTGCGCCAACGGTATTTGAACACCGATTCCGTCAATAAAGTTATCTGAGTCGTTTGGGTAGACAACCGGAAATCTAAAACCGTTTGCAGTGTAGTAGCTTGGAAAACCATCTTTTTCCAAATCTGTATTGTTTTCTTTAATAAACTGTTTGATACCTGTAAGCAGATATTCTTTGTGGCCTGTGGGATTTTTTTTATACCATGCTTTAAACTGTGATCCGCTGGCGATATGGTGAGGTATAAGTTTATCGTAGAAAGCCATTAAACGGTCTTGTTCGACTCTGACAGTTTTCATATCATAATGTTCTATGTCTGAAGAAAACATTCCCCGGATATCTTGTATAACGTCAATCCTTGTTTCCCAACCTTGTTCGCACAGTGCTTTCTCTATAAACTCCGCTCGTGCCATATCGAAGTTGACTTGCCGGAGACCAAGCAACCTATTTTCAAAGAGAATGAGCCCGTAAAGCATTGCTTTCTCATACATCATGGATTCACCGCGCTCACTGTCCCACCAGTAATCGGAATATTGATACTTGATTTGATCTTTTGCTATTTTTAGCAACCAAGTTAAATCAACCTCTGCCGCCGTATAGGCAAATACTTTTAAGGTTTCTACTATATTGGCCGCGACAAGCCACTTCGGTTTCTTGCTTGCAATGAATGATGACCTGGACAGGTAAAATGAGGTATTTTTTACTCCTTTGTACATTCTGCGCCTTGCGTCATAGCTGCCTATATGTGAAAGAAAGCCCGTCAAAACGGCCTCATGTATTTCCTCGTATGACGGCTCATGTCTGCTGTTGGTGCTGAAACGCATCATCCGACAGATTTGATTAATCTGGCTGACCACATCCTGCCACTCTCGGACTCGGAGAACATTCAGGAATTCAGTTTTGCATCTTTTTCTAAACTGATTTGACGTCAAGTCCGTCTGTAGCTGTATAAGGTAATCCCATAACTTTAGAATTGAAATAAAATCTGACTTCTCATCAGAAAATCTCCCATGATAACCTTTTGCGATTTCTTCCTCTCCCGAAGGCAGTTCACGCGGATCTTGAATTGACAAAAAAGCTACTATCACGATAATTTGATGAAGGCAATTAAGCTTAATTGCTTCAAACAGTATTCTGGCCATTCTGGGATCCATGGGAAATTCCGCAAGAGACAGACCCATCTTCGTTATGATAATTTCCCCGCCCTCCTCCTTTAGGGCGCCGAGCTCCAGTAAGGTACTGTAGCCTTCTTGAATTGCCCTATTGTCCGGCTGATCTAGGAAAGGAAAATCACTGACGTCACCGAGTCCGATCGCCGCCATATGCAAAAGAACCGAAGCCAAGTTTGTCCTCAAAATTTCAGGTTCTGTATACTGGGGCCTGTTTTCGTAATCTTCCCGTGTATAGAGACGTATACACAAACCTTCACTTGTTCTGCCACATCTCCCCGCCCTTTGATCTGCAGATGCTCTGGAAATGGGCTCTATGGGGAGTCTTTGCACTTTGGTTCTGTGATTGAACCTTGATATGCGCGCCAACCCCGAATCGACAACATATTTGATATTGGGAATCGTCAATGAGGTTTCCGCTATATTGGTGGCAAGAATAATACGGATCGATTGATGGGGAGCAAATATTTTGTGCTGCTCGGCGGCACTGAGCCGCGAGTAGAGGGGGATTGTCTCCGTATTTTTCAAATTACTTGCTTTAAGCAGCGATGCGGTATCTTTGATATCCCGTTCTCCGGGAAGAAATACTAAAATATCACCCCGGGCATAGCCCAAAAGCTCTTTCACCGCAGCCAGGACCGCCGAGGGCAAATCGAAATCCGAAGACGCGGAATTGCCGCTTGTCCAATTGACTATATTCTCTTCGAGGAAATCGTTTCCGCCGGCATCAAGGTGCATTGACCTATATTGAATATCGACTTTATAGCTTCTGCCGGAGACACTCACGACGGGAGCGTTAAAATGTTTTGCGAACTTCTCGGAATCAATAGTTGCCGATGTGATAATTACTTTTAAGTCGGGTCTTTGATCTAATATTTTTGCTAAATAGCCCAGAATAAAATCCGTATTCAAATTGCGTTCATGCGCCTCGTCAATAATGAGCGTATCGTATTTATCCAGCAATTTGTCAGTTCTGATCTCGGACAACAATATGCCGTCAGTCATAACCTTAATAATTGTGTCACGGCAATACTTATTGTCAAACCTGACGTGGTAACCAACTTCTTGCCCAAGTTCTACCGCCAACTCGTCCGCCAAACGTTGCGCTACGGCTTTGGCGGATATTCTCCGGGGTTGCGTATGGCCGATAAACCCAAAACTGCCCCGGCCGAGTTCAAGACATAGCTGCGGCAGCTGAGTCGTTTTGCCGGATCCGGTTTCTCCCGTTACGACAACAATTTGGTTTTCCGATATGGCGGCAAGCAATTCAACGCGCTTATCAAGAACAGGAAGGTTTTTTTCGAATTTACCCGAATTGGTTGCAAGCCACTTAACCTTTTGTGCTCTCCGCTCTCTCCTCTCGGGAGGCTCACCGTTTAAGTTCTTCATGAAAAATTTCCAGTAATACCTATAAAAAGCTGCATGTCGCATACTTCCGGCAGCGATAACGTCTGCAACACCCTGCGGTAAGTTGCGGTTCTTTAATTCAGAATAGCGAAAGCCTTCTTAATGCGTGTAACGAATTGACGGCTTTGTTCCTTGGAATCATTTAAGGTTTCTGTCATCAAATCAATACAAAGATTGAAAAGTAAAAAATACCCCTTATAATGATTATGAGTGGTAAAAAAGACCATTAAAAATCACAAGGAGTGATAAATGAAAAAAGCTCTGTTGAGTTCTCTGACTGCAATGGCGTTGCTATTTGCATCCCAAACAGCGGCAACCGCTTCTGTTACCGGAGTCGGACACAATTCTTCTCATACCCTAAGATCGACCGGTCACAAGAATAGGCCCAGAGATCACAAAGGTTCCGGCAGCACCCGCATAGTCAGATTCAAGTTCACCGGAAAAGTTGACAGCTACCAGGCAAGCGGCTCATCCGGAGCAAACGGTT
>JAJZMK010000045.1 GCA_021798275.1 Actinomycetes bacterium
GATACTGCAACAGGGGAATGCCTGCAGACTCTTACGGGTCATGATAGTGATATTTCATTCGTAGCTTACAGCCTTGATGGTAAATACCTAGCTACCGGAAGCTTGGATAGGGCAGTGCGCATCTGGGACACTACAACAGGGGAATGCCTGCAGACCCTAATAGGAGAGCAAAGTCTCATTTCATCCGTAGCTTACAGCCCAGACGGTAAATACTTAGCCGCCGGAAGCGTGGACAAGACAGCGCGCATCTGGGACACTACAACAGGGGAATGCCTACAGACTCTAACAGGAGAGCAAGGCCTTATTTTCTCTGTATCCTACAGCCCAGACGGTAAATACTTAGCCACCGGAAGTGATGACAAGACAGCGCGCATCTGGGACACTACAACAGGGGAATGCCTACAAGTTTATGTGGGGATCCTTGATGGTAGTGCAAGTTGGGATCCCTCAAATGGCCGTCTATTTTATGTGTGCGGTTCGGCCTGGAAATGGTTGCGTGTGCAGATCAGAGACGAGAAAGGATGTCTTATCAGCCAAGACCCTTACGAATGGTACTATCGAAGCGAAGGAGGGGAAGCGATATGTTAAAAACTTCGCCTCAGTGTCATTTGCATTGTTATCAATTTCGTCTTTCCCATGAATCCGGGTTACTTGCTAGGTATATAACATTTTCCGGCAATTTACCTTTTGCTACATCGGCTAAAGTCGTTGTCTCCAGGATCTGGCGCATAGCGGCTCTAAGGGCTATCCATACGGTCTTTAGATGTAGTGCAGGTCCGCTATAATCAATATTTTCCGGTTTTTGTCCGTTTATTTCAGCAAGTGGTCCGTCTACAGCCCTTATGACGTCCGCTACCGTTATCAAGTCACCGGAGCGAGCCAGGCAATAGCCACCATCATTTCCCCTTTGGCTGGCGACGATCTGGGCGCGTCGCAATTCCGATAAAATAGCCTCCAGATATTTGTAAGGTATTTGCTGTTCTTCTGCCAGTGCCAGACATTTGATGGGCTTATCATCGTTAGCATATAGCAAAAGAAGTGCCCTGAGGGCGTAGTCGACTTTGGCGGGAATATGCATACTAGGTAAAATATATTACCACAAAAGGAATTTCTTAATCGTCACTGGCCCAATAATTCGGTGCGTCTACGACACCCATTAGGTCATGGGGATGACTTTCTTGCATGGAACTCGGACTGACTCTGATAAATTGCGCATTCTCTCTGAGTTCGTCAATGGTTTTGGTCCCACAGTATCCCATGGCTTGTCGCAATCCGCCGACCAGCTGATGAACGACTTCTTGGAGGGGACCACGATAAGGAACGTGTCCTTCGACCCCTTCCGGTACAACTTTTTCCTGTTCCTGAACATTTTCCTGTGAGTATCTGTCTTTAGAGTATGACCTTGTCGACATGGCTCCCAGGCTACCCATTCCTCGGTAACGCTTGACGGGGCGACTGCCGATAATGGCGATTTCCCCAGGGCTTTCTTCGACACCGGCAAGTAGGCTTCCGAGCATTACGGCCCCGGCCCCGGCACCTATGGCTTTTGGTATGTCGCCGGAGAAGCGAATACCGCCGTCTGCAAGTACGGTTACGTTATATTTTTTCGCTTCTTGAGAGCATATTCGAATAGCTGTCCACTGAGGGATACCTATTCCGGTGACTATTCTCGTGGTGCAAATAGAACCTGGTCCGATCCCCACTTTTATGACATCGGCTCCGGCCTCGGCTAGTGCTTTGACACCTTCGGCAGTGGCGACATTGCCGGCAATAATGGTTCCCTCTTTCCAGTTGGAGCGCAATGCGGCAACCGTATCGATAACCCTTCTGGAAAGTCCGTGAGCTGTATCCACGCAGATGGTATCTGCGGCGGCGTCAATCAAATGCTTGGCCCTGGCAAGTCCCTGATCTCCGACACCGATAGCTGCTCCAACCCGCAGTCTGCCGTCGCTATCTTTACAGGCACTTGGGAAAGCTTCTTGCTTGGTGATGTCTTTGACGGTGATAAGTCCTTTTAGTTTGTTATCACCGTCGACTATGGGAAGTTTTTCGACTCTGGCATGTTGGAGAATTATCTTGGCCTGTTCGATCGTCGTCCCTACCGGTGCTGTGATGAGATTTTGGCTCGTCATCACTTCACTGATCGGCTGGTCGAATTGATCTAAAAATCTGAGATCTCTGTTGGTGATGATACCGGTCAGGCAGCCGTTGTCGTCAACTACCGGTATACCTGAAATATGAAAGCGGCTCATCAATTCTCTGGCCTCTGAAACGGCTTTGTAGGGGCTGATCATCACGGGGTTCAAGACCATCCCGGCTTCTGATCTTTTTACCTTGTCGACTTCTTCGGCCTGTTGCTCGTCGGGAATATTCCTGTGAATGATTCCCAAGCCACCGAGACGGGAAAGTGCAATTGCCATCCGTGACTCGGTTACCGTGTCCATAGCCGCTGAGACTAAGGGGATATTGAGTACAAAATCTTTGGTAAGGTGCGTTCTGATGTCGGCTTCATGCGGCAGCGTGTCTGAGGGCTGCGGAACCAGCATGACGTCATCAAAGGTCATCGCAATATCGCTTATTATGATTCTTGAGTCAGATTCAGCCAAATCCTTCAAAGCCTTTCTTTTTTACATAATAGCTTAGTCTTGGGCTTTGAAATATACTACCTTGAATAGATTTTTAAAGTTATCGAAAGAACTGTCCTCTAAAGCCCCGATATCGGGCTATCTGTAGTGATTATTCAATCGATACATAATATAGATAAGTAGGTAAAAAAAGCCAACTTACTTACAAACAGCTCAAATCAATGTCTTTAGATATGTAATAAATCTTATGTGAAGATGCTTGATAGGAACTGCTATCTGTAAGATAGTTGATAAGTTGGAAGAGCCAGTGGGGAAATATTAATTAATAAGACCCAGGTTGCTGGAGCATTGCGGCCAGGCAACCCACCCTGAGATTTTTTGTAGCATAACAGCCGCTTCGTCTTGAATTTCGGGAGAAGCTTGATTTGGCAGTCCCGTAAATCCGATAGACCACCACGTACTGAGTGCGAATTGATACGCACCGTAATAACCGTTTCCGGTATTTAGAGAGTAATTGTTACCGGATTCACACATTCTCAAACTTTGCCATACTCCGCCGATAGGCTTATATGGTATGGGTTTTCCGGTATCAGCCCGGAGAGTTTTAATATTTTTTCTCAGAAAAATCTTAAAAATGCCATTTCTGTATATTTCTCCCGGATATGCAAGTTGTAGGGGTAAAAGGCTTACCCTAGAAGAAATATTCTTACTTTTAAGGTAGATACTATTATATCTATGTTTTGTAACTAGATATTTTCTATTCTGATTGACAGTATGCTTTTTATCTACAACTAAGTAAATATTTCTAGCCTTACCAAGAGGCAAAATCTCGTGAGTTGTAGAGGAAAAAATTAAATGACCACTGTCATGGTTTATATGATTTTTCGAAAAATAATTATAACTTGGCACAATACTCAACATGCTAAAAGCTATGCTGAGCTTAACCTTATCCTGGTTGGCGTATATTTTTTTTACAAAACAGAGCGCGCTTTCTCGCGTGCGATTCATCGCAGCCTCCTAAATTAGAGGTCATATGACCTAAAGATTTGGTGTTGGTTGCGGGTTGCTATCGTAATGCATTCAACTCGTGGTCAAACAGTATAAATAATTTGACGCTAGCTTACTCAACGCTAATGCGAGGTGCTGACAGCAGAAACCCTGATTATGGGCGTATTTGTCTTTTGACTCCTTGTTGGTTTATGACTCTATGTATATGTTGCCGTTACGTATCCGGCTTGCAACACCACTAAAAGTTGCAAGGATCACGTTTTACATACATAGGTATGTATTGCTATAAATAACTACTATACACTATCTAAAACGTAATATGTCGCATAAATCGATCGACTATAATTTTTTTGTGACAAAATTACCTTCAGGATCTCAAGTTTTTATAAAATATGCTGATCAAACCGCAGTTATAACGGAATTGGGTGCGACTTTACGTTCATATCAAGTTTCAGGTACTCCGATTATATGGGAATTTGCTGAGAGCGAAATGCCCTCTCACAGTCAAGGGCAAATACTGGCACCCTGGCCAAACAGGTTGAAGGATGGTTCATATACCTTTGACGGTAAAACTATGCGGGTTCCTATAAATGAGCTGGACAATCATAATGCCATACATGGAATATTTAGATGGCAAAGGTTTAAGATAGAAGATATCGCAGAAAATAGCTGCCGTCTTTCCTTCGATTCTTTGTATACCCCGGGATATCCTTATCATCTATCACTAACTGTTGAGTATATACTGTCTGAAACAGGATTAATTGTTAATACCAATGTAGTTAATATAGGAAGCAAAAAGCTTCCTTTCGCTATCGGTTTTCACCCATACTTTATCGCAGACAGTGAATTAATTAATATGTGCAAGCTCACCATACCCGCTAAACAAAGACTTGTTATGGATGAGCGACAAATTCCTATTTCATCTGAGAGTATTATCGACACGGATTTTGATTTCAGTCATGCAAATAAAAGCCGCTATATAGAAGATATAAATATGGATGACTGCTTTTTTGACCTTGATCTTGACTCATCTTCGAGATGGAACGTTATTTTTGAATTATCTTCAGGGAAAAAGACCGCGCTCTGGGGTGATAAAGATTTTGCTTATATTATGTGTTATACGGGTGATGGTTTGGGAATCGATGCCCGAAGAGTTTTGGCTATTGAGCCGATGACATCACCCCCAAATGCTTTTGCAACCGGTAAAAATTTAATTATTCTTGAGCCCTCTTGCAGCTGGAATTCCAGTTTTGGAATTAACCCATTTTTTGAGAATTGAGAATATCTCTACTAGTTATAATTTTATAGAGAATATAAATTAATTTGCTAAGGCAATGTTTAATATAGAAGTTTTTATCTGGCTACAGATATTTTCCAAGTACGTTTGATCTGTAATTTTGTGACCGTTTTGGTCACTTATATAAAAAACGTCGATAACTTCACTTCCCAGAGTATCGACCAAGGCTGCGGCTACGTCAAGCTGTTCTTGTGCCAGATATGAAGTTATAGCATATAGCATGCCTACATGATCGGGAGCCCTGACCTCTAAAATAGAATACTTTTCAGAAGTTGCATTATCTATCCCGACTCTGATCAAAGGTTCGGCAGCTGATTTTGGCCGCATGTAGACTTTATAGGAGCGGTCTTGAGCTCTAAGTAGATGCGCTAAATCGCGTTTTTTATTTAGAGTGTCATTGATGTCTTGCTGAATCTGGATCCAGTCTACTTGTTTGTCAAAATTTTGCTCCAAATCGAATTCTTCCAAGGCGACACTTGGGTATGGGGCTGAAATTTTGGCTCTTTTGATTTGCCAACCGTGTAGTGTCAAGCATCCCGCCACCGCGGCTAAAAGTCCGGATTGATCGGGTGCCAATACTTTTAGTTTTTTCCCTCTGGGCTGGAGCGTCAGATGTGTAACCTCACCGAGCGCCGCAGTTGCCCTAGGGGCAATATCAGGGGTAGTACCACTATTTTTGCTGCTAAGCACGTCTTCTACTTTTTGGCTGAGAAGCGTTATCAGCTCGTGCTTCCACGAACTCCAGGCCGTACTACCGGTTGCCAAACCGTCGGCTTCTGCCAACGCGCTCAATAGGTGCAATGTGAGTTTATTT
>JAJZMK010000084.1:0-3422 GCA_021798275.1 Actinomycetes bacterium
ACTACTCGCAAGCCTGGTATTTGGCTTGGCAAGATTCTCCACTGTTTGAAGATAAGATCGAGGCCTGGGTAAACGGACCCGTCGTAAGGAATCTATACGAAGCCCATCGTGGAAAATATTTTCTGAGATCCGGTGATATAGCGGGTGATCTCGGGAAGTTATCTGATAGCCAGAAAAAAATCATAGATCTTGTATGTGAGCGTTACGGACGTCTAAACGGCGCTCAGCTTTCAGAGCTTACTCATAGCGAAAGACCATGGCAAGATGCCAGACAAGGCCTAGAACCAGATGCGCCTTCTTGTAAAGAAATATCACTTGAATCTATAGAAGTTTACTATCAGGCCAAATTGAGTTCTTAGAGGGCTGTAAAAGTATGGGCGAAGATATCAGCCTGGGTGATATAGCAAGCAGCATAGATAGAGATACTTCGAAGCTTGCCAGCGAATCAGAGGCGTTGGATGATATCAGCGAGAAGATGGAACCTCCCTCAGCTTCTACCGCTCCTAAGTCAAATAATTTACACTTTGAATTTAAACGTCTAGATATAGGGAGTGATTTTTGTATTACTAAATTAGGTTCGCAACAGGTCAAAGTCCTTTTGCGTATCATAGGCGAACTCTCTAGAAAAGGTAGGATAGAAGGCTGTTTTGTAGAAAATATATTTTTAGAACCTACTCAATCGCAGCCCATGCTACCTAAAGATGAGCGAAATAATTACACTGGTAACCAATTTCTCTTAGAGCATGTTTTAAAATGTAATAGATTAAATGAATATGTCAAAGATAAATTGCAAAACGATTTTCCATTAAAGGAGTCAGAGCTATATGGAGTATCTGAGATACAAACACTTGCTTACATAAAATTAACTAAGCGATGTAGAGTATTTGGCTTATTAGATAAAAATATATTTTATATTTTATGGATAGATCGTAAGCATGAAATATGGAATGACGGAAAATGCGAAAGCAATTTTTGTGGCAGTTGCCATTATGGGTCTAAGACAAAGCAGGCTAATTAGCTACTTGTATTTACGATTGTCAGCTATAACTTATAAAAATTATTTGCAAACAGATTCAAAGTATCTACCCAGTCTGGCCTGTCTAGATACGAGGGTAATCTCAAGTTCTCCAAGAACGTCACCCTAATGTATATACTTGCCTGTTCTATTCCTCCACCATTATTCTAACTGCTGATTTTCTGAAGGCGGCTCGCCTCATTGAGATTTGATTAACTGGTGGATAGATCGTAGAGAATTTGCCAAGCGCTAGGTTGCCTATAGATACGTGCATCCCTGCTCCCAGCAAGAATGCATACATGAATCTGGCAAGAGCATCAATTGGATCTATACCAAGTATAGGTGTAAGTGCAAGATTTCGTTGTCAAATATCTCTCATGGTGAGTACTCTTATACTAGATCAACTATATAAATTGCATACATTTTTAAATAAATCAATAAATAAGCAGATTTTATCAATGTTCTTCTGCAAATATGTGTTGGTTCAAAAAGAATTAATTTGGGGTATATTCATTACGGAGTGATAGTAATATTTGGTTGTCAGCGTTATCTGTGAGAAGCAAGATTTCAGCAGATCAACTTCAACTACATACATTACAGATATTTTTAAGCATAAATTAGCAGATATTTTTCAAGAAATGACCTTCTGGAAGCAATTCTGGATTGACAATAAACCTAAAATAAGTTTTAGAGGAATTTACCCATAGTTTTAGTTGTTGGCACACATCTACATAGTCCAAGCCGATATTCTTAATATAAAAACCATAATCGCAAATCAGATCAAATTCGTTTTTGAGACATTCAGTAGGGAAAATATATGTTCCAATTCTATAGCAATCTTCATCTTGATGATCAGATGGCTGGAAAACTGGTGAAAGAGTTTTAGCATTAATCTTGATTTTTGGATAAACATCGATATCATTTGTATATCTATGTTTATCAATGTTATCTAAATCTCTAATAATAAGAAGATATGGTTGTATACCTTTTTTTGAATTGACAAGTTTATACGGTTGTAGTTTTTCGATTCTATCAATTAATTTTAAATTCTTACATAAATAAGGTAATCGTTCCTTTACATGCTTTTCAAACTGCTCGCGGTTTTGGGTGAATGGGAAAGAAATGTCTTTCTCTTTGACTGGGCTATCTTTCGCATATGATTTAACAAGAGCAAAAGCTAAATAATCAAATGCAGCCCTTATATTGTGTATCGCATCACCAAGTATCAAGTTAAATTGATCCGGGATAGGATTATTTTTTTTCCATATCAGATCGTACTGCTTAGTTTTACCATCCTTATCAGGCTTAATTGGCAAGCAACTAGTCTCATATGGGTTTGAATTCAAAAATTCCTTTCTGCACTTTTCTAATTCATTTATATGGTAAAGTGCTCTTTCCAGCTTTAACTCTGCAGATTTTAGAATAATACAATTTGCAGCATTTATCAATTTTTGTTCCTCTATAGATAATAGTTTTATGCATGGTATTAAATATTTTTGTCTCAAATTTTATGTTTATCTAAGCTAAATCTAAGATTGATAGTTTAGATATTCTAATTATATACGATAGTTGCATAAATCTTAATAAGATTTTATACAGTGACATTAGGGAACATCCCTATTTCATTATATTTTATATCTCAGTTTCTTATTAGCAAATTACCCTCATTGAAGATATTGTGGGTAAGAGTTGCAATCATATAGTGCAGAGTCTGTTCTTCTCCTAAAGTTGAGCACCGATGGCTAATCAATGTTTATCTTTAGGCTGATCAGGAAATGAGAGAAATGACAAGTTGAGATAAGTAAAAAGTATCGGTAAGATTTCGGAGGCTGCAAAAAGTTTTCAAGAAGCAAAGTACTGGGTTTCAGGGTCTTTGTGGCCATGTGGCTGTATGCTTTTGCGTTAGGATACGGCAATCTGAATTAACTTGATTGGGCACATATCCCCCGGTGACTTCGAGAATGTGAGTAACTACGGTACCAAAGCCATACAGATCCAGTGTGTTTTTGACAAAAAAATTGAGGCGCTCTTTATGTCGTTTTTACTCTCAACACAAAGAGCGCCTCATCGGATCTGGATTAGCTAACTATCAGTGGGGGGCTGCCTTATGTAAGGACAGTCGATAGCTAACTATATCCAGGCCGTCTGCTTATACCTCACGTTTGCATTCGTAGGTATCAAGACCAGGATCGTAAATGTCACTGCTTGTATAACGTCACCAGCGAGCCCACCTCTTGCCTTATATCGTCTTTAATGTAGTATTTGTAACAGTTTTTAATTGTGTTACGGAAAAGTTTCCGGAAATATTACTATACACAAAAGCCAGTCGTATGTCAACAGAAATTGCCTTAAATCTCCGAAACTATAATTTTTTTTACCTGACCGACACAATCTGATAGATGTTAAA
>JAJZMK010000084.1:3432-5681 GCA_021798275.1 Actinomycetes bacterium
TTGTTTTGACATTCAGATAATAAAGGGAACAGCTGCTTTAGTTCTTTGTAGGACAAGGTCCGGTTGATTCCCTGACGACAAGTGTCGTGGCCAATTCCACATGGAGAGGTTCTAATTGATGGTTTTCCAGGATCCTGGTTAGAATACTGACGGCCATTCTTCCCATCTCTACGAGGGGCTGTTTGACGGTGGTCAAAGGCGGAGTGACTAGACTTGCCTCCCTGTTGTCGTCGATCCCTACAATGGAGACATCTTTTGGTATGGAAAGCGAGAATTCCCTTGCCGCTTGCATGGCTCCGACGGCCATGTCGTCGTTGAATGCAATGATGGCCGTAGGGGGGGAGGAAAGTCGAAAAAGTTGTCTGGCGGCCTTTCTCCCTCCGTCGACTAAAAAGTCTGACTGTATTTCCAATTCCTGAGTGGGCATGATACCAGCTCCAGCCAAAGCGGCATGGTATCCACGCAGTCGTTCTATGCTGGCCATGGACCTGTTGGGTCCGGTGATGGCCGCTATGCGACTATGGCCCAGGCCTATCAGGTGTCTCGTGGCTTGCATGGCAGCCGAAGAGTGGGCGGCAGATACCGTAGGGAGGTTACTGTCCGGTCTTTCCAGAGGGTCTACTATGACAAACCTATACCCGTGGTCGGAGAGAGAACGGAGTTCTTCATGCGACTCCTCCGGCAACACGAGGAGGGCGCCGTCGGTTGCCCCGTGGCTAAGCTCTTCCAAAAGACTCTTTTCGCGATCTCGGTCGTGACGGGTTGGGCATAGGACAATCCTGAAGCCATGTTCCGTAAGGGCCTCTGCCGCTCCGGCAAGTATAAGGGCAAAGTATTCCGGTGCCGTAAAGGGCATGGTAACAGCTATCAGACCTGTTCCCGTACGATTGTTTTTCTGTCCCCTGGCAATGTTGTAGCCGTATTCCTTGGCGACTTTCCAAACGGATTCTCTGGTTTCAGCCGATACGTCACCGTGGTCGTTTAAGACTCGAGATACGGTTGCGATGGAGACTCCGGCCTTGTCGGCTATCTGACGTATAGTAATTTTACTGCGGCGCGAAGGAGTCTCATTGTTCGACACATAATTATATAAGCACCTTAATTGGCTGTTCTGAGTGAGTATTTTAAAGAAGTTGTAATTTTTTTCAATTTTAAGTAATTCTTGCGAAATTTTCTTCCCACTAGCATACCTATGTCCATATGTTAGCCAAGAGCTATTTCTGATCTCCAGATAGCTTTATATCATGGCAATGAATTTATATTCAATTCGACACATAAGACATGAATAGCTGGTAAATCTGGAAGGCATGGATATGACATTGTCAAAGCGCGGCGATTATGTGATGAGATCGGCAATTTACTTGGCTAGGGCATGGCTGGAATCTGATCCGGACAGAACTACCAGCGGTGGTAAACCTTTGACAACTCCTGAAGCCAAGGGTTCCAGAAGTCGGGAACAAGGTGAAGATATTTCAGAACAAACGGCTTTTCGAAAAGTACGTCAAATAGTTATCGACACCATGATTCCCAATACGTTCGCTCCGCAGATCTTGGCCGAATTGGTGCATGCCGGACTTGTCGTATCGAGAGCGGGGAGAGAAGGCGGATACAGACTAGCCAAGGATCCCGCTCTTATATCGGCTTTGGAAGTCGTTGAGTCTGCCGAAGGACACCTTAGGGCCGACAGATGTGCCCTCGGAGACGAACCGTGTCGTTGGGAAGACGTCTGTCCCCTGCATGAAACCTGGACGGAAGCCACTCAAGCGATTGCTAAAGTCTTGCAACTCACTACTTTGGCAGAGCTTGCGGAACGAGATATCGAAATAGAGAACGGGACTTATAAATATATTGCCGATGCCCACAGATCCCATCCTTCGGCCATTGAGGTCAAAGACAAAGTCCAGGTAGAATTGGGGGTTGAAGATGTTCAAAAAGGGCTGTTTCTACTATCTGCCACGGCTGAACTCGATGCCGTACTCAACGCTTCTTATCATAAAAGTGCCGGAGACAAAAGCACTCTAAAGCAAGCAGAGTCATCTCTTGCTACTGTCGGTCCATCTAAAAAACGAAAGGGTACAAACACGATTTTCTCCGAAGCCAAAGCTCTTCTTACCGAAGTCACCGATGAAAAGGTTCCCGGAAAAACCAAGGCGGGAGGGAAAAAGGCGTCACCTGCGCTTGGCGGGCAGACGCCAGGAAAAGTGCTGCTTTTATGGAAAGACGACGGGCAAAGCCCTATCGGTTCTCTG
>JAJZMK010000083.1 GCA_021798275.1 Actinomycetes bacterium
GGAGGCCAAAGAAAAACCAGAGAATATAGGCAGTCGCCAAAGATTTCTTACTCTTTTGATATTTTGCAAAAAACGCCGATTGAGAAGTCGGATCCATCATGGATACTGCCCTCCCTACCGTAGGGGGGAGTTGTTGAATATTATTCAACTCCTCATTCTCCATAGCTTTAGCCTGTCGATATTTCCATATCACAGCTCCTACGATGATTAAAACTATGATAACTGCCATATAAGGGTGCACAATATTCTCCTTCTTCTAATTCTTGGAACCTTGCAGATACTTTAGAAGAGGGTTGTAACATTAAAAAAATTAGCGTGATGGATATCATAAGCCTGGTGATCGGATAGCGGTGGAAAAATCTATCTCTTATGGCAAATATGGACGTAGTTATACACGGCTTTTGCTGTCGACAGGTGTAAGGGTAGCTGTCGACCAGATAGACGACTAGATTAAGCTAATGATGTCTTTCATCTGCTGGGATGCAAACGACATTTCAGCAAGCATTTTTTTAATGGCAGCCTGGGGACTTTCTTGTGCCCTGAGCCGGGCTGTAACACCATCACAGTCGACGGCAATCTGACCGAATGAATTAATCAGCTTCGAGAAATACGGCGCCGCAAGTTTATCCGGTAGAGGCGGCCATGTGCGGGCATTTGCAGCATCCTGACTCAATTGCTGGCAGGAGTTGGTCAGGGAATTGTAATTTTGAGTCCCTATGGCATCCAAGATACCTTTTATGGGTGTGGCCAAGTGCTCGGTTTTTAATAAATACAGTTTGTTCCAAGATCCCTGACTGAGTTGTCCGGAAGAATTTTGTTGTGTCAGTGTTACCCCTGTGGCGACGCCACCTATCAAAACCAACAGTATGACAAGCAAAAAAAGCCTTCGGTAAAAATAAGATCTGTGCTTTCTCTTTGCTCCCATCAACTTCATTCTATATTTTCAAATACCAGGCTGATACTTAAAGAGCAAAGTTTTTCTGTAAGTTTTATATCCGCTGAAAAAGTGAAGCCCCGGAAATGATTGCCATTGCCGGGGCTTCATCAGAGCAGTTTTATTTAGTGCAGTTTTATTTAGCCATTATGATTGTTCTGATACGAACGAAGTCCCCTTGATAACCTGCTCGGCAGCTTCAACGATTTCAGTTGAAGAAATTGACTCAAGACTCTTTTGCGCCGGCTCAGGTATCAGCAATGTCAGCAACAACCCTATAACCGCCATTCCAAAGGAGAGCTTCAGAGCGCCAGTTATACCCAGGTCGGTTTTAATGATTGGGAACAAGTAAACTCCGATAAAAGCTCCAATTTTGGCAACACCAGCTGATATTCCGTTTCCTGTTGCTCTGGCCCTTGTTGGGTACACTTCAGAAGAAAGGACAAAGGTGGTTGTATTCGGACCGAATTCGGCAAAGAAGTAGCTAATTCCAAAGAGAATCAGGAAAGGCGTTATCATGGTTGTCACGTTTGGTATTACACCTATAAGTAGGAATGCTGTTCCCATTCCAATAAAGCCTATCCATTGGAGCCTTCTGTGGCCTATGCGATCCATGAAGTGAGTGGCTAAATAATATCCCGGCAGAGCAGCGATGCTAAATATTATCAACTGAAGAGCTAGGGCTTCGGTCAATACAGAAGCACCTTGTTTGCCAAGTACGCTTTTTAGAATCAGAGGAGCGGAGACAGAGTTTCCATAATATGCATAGTCGAAAACAAACCACGTTCCAGCTGTACCGAGAAGGAGCAAAAGGTATTTGGGATTGGATAGGAATTCCCTCAGCTTCATGTATCCTGTAGGACCTACGCGGGAGTCTTTCTGATCGGCTTTTAGGTTTACTATGCCATCAGAGTAAGATTCGATATCCGTAGCCGCTTTGCTACCTTTTCCAAGTACCTTTTCTGAGTATCTTTTTGATTCTGGCATTCTGCGCCTCATCAGTAAGACAGATGCGGCTGGTAGGGCACCGAGACCAAGGAGTATACGCCAGGTCAAATCAGTTGATACGTGGGCAGAAAGCAACGTAAGTCCGGCAATATAACCAGCTACTGTTCCAAGTCCTTGCATAGCAAAAACCAATCCTACCAATTTGCCACGGTTTTTCCTATTGGAAAACTCGGTCATCAAGGTGGCGGACATTGGGTAATCGCCTCCCACTCCGATTCCCAAAACAAAGCGGCAAACGATCAGGAATGCAAAGTTGGGAGCAAAGGCGGAGGCAAGGGCGCCTATAACCATCAGTAAGGCTTCTAAGCCATAAATTTTCTTTCTACCAAGGACATCTGAAAGACGGCCGAAAATAAACGCTCCCAAAAAGGCAGATATCAAGGTGATGGAGTTGACAAGCCCGGTCTCAGAGGAACTCAGATGCCACAGGGGTGTTATCAGTGTGGTGGCCACCCCAATTATAAATAAGTCGTATGCATCGGTGAAAAAGCCCATGCCAGCCGTAATTACCGATTTGGTATGAAAACGGCTGAGTGGTGCCTCATCCATTGCTAGGTCTAATGATGACATTAGTAACTGCTCCCCTTCCTTGTTGTTTTTCTTTTCTATGGAGGTATGTTACGAAATGAAGATTGCAAAAGGGCGACCTTTTGGTAAACGGGAGACTAACAATAAGGTAAATTTTGAAAACAAAGGAAAGTTGCCCGGAAACGATCCGGAAGTATCAGATATGAGTCAGTATATAGTATATTGCTGCATAGGTACCAGTCAGGGTGTTTATATTTATAACAATATGCTCACCTCATACATCCAAATCCTCGACGGTATATATAGCTTGAGAAAGCTATATATACCGTAACTAGCAGAGATTTTTTCTAGGCCATGTGGCTATAAGTAAGCTATGAATTTTGCTGTCTTTTTATATCGCAAAAAAGTTCGTATTTGCAAATCGGTCAGTTCGAGGTATTTTTATATAGCTTCGAGTTGGCTTCATAGTCAAGTGAAGTCCATTGTGAATGCAGGAAGTCATCATCTAATAATTTTAATATTTTATAGCGTTGGTTCGGACTGTTCTCATAGACCAGACGTCTTTCCTTACCTTCGCCTATCACTTTGATACCAAGGTCTGGTCTCTTGTCCAGAAAATCAAAAATATTTTCTTTTCTAAGAGCTTTTTTGTATGTGGGCAAAGCTGTTACCTTGTCTAAGATTGAATTTAATTTAGATACCATGTTAATTGATTTTGTGACTGCTTGGCGCATGTCATCTAAGTTTTCAATAGGGAGATTGCTCATCACTTTATCAAAAACACTATTTGCATCCTTCAACATTTCCTCTGATAAACCCGAGATTTCTTGTAAGTGGCGGTCGTTTCGAAAGTAAATCAAGGAATCTATGATGAAAATCTCAAAGTAATCTTGTAAGTGTAAAAGGTCACCATGTTGGATATCAAAAACATCTTTTTTGAGAAGAAAAGAATAATGCTTTTGTGAGATCAAATTTCTTTGAGATAATTTTTGGATCAATATCATTTGCTGAGAGTTAATGTCTACCCGGACAGCAGCGTACTTTAGCGACTTGCCTTTTGGCAATTTTTCACTAATGAGGGCTAAGGCGCTTAAGTCAGTAAAATGTTCTTTTATAGCATCGAATAAAGCAAATTCTTTACTATCTATAACCATGGCTTGAGTGTTGTTAGGCGTGACGCCATAAGAGTATTCGATAATTTCATACTCTAAATATTCATCAATGGTTTTTAGAATCATATTTTTGATAGCACCTACGGCATGATTTGTCAGTCTGGCATTATAGGCATAAAGTCCGCCTGTGGCATCTTTTGTTCCTATAATCATCTCTATGTTTAAAGGATTCTTATCTTTCATTGAAGCCAGGCGTATTGCTGCTTGATCAGGTCTACTATTATTTTTAGACATACTTTTTTTCTAGATATATAAAATTACTTAAACGATATACATTTAATGTAGCTGGCGTTGCAATAAAACCTTTTTGTGTAATTAAGATAGAAGTACTACGTTCAGTTGTTATTTGGAAAAGCCTATATCCAATTAAAGCTAAAATCGGGTTAATATAAAAAAGTTGTGATTTTATATATAGAAAACAGATCAGTGCAATTAGTAAAATCAAGGTGAGCTTTTCACGTCCATTTTGCGGATTAGTTAAAGTAAAAGGTAAAATATAAGTAACTATATATGTAATAACATCACCATCTCTACTTTTGGTAGTACGTATTTTTAACTCTTGTGGTGCTAATCGTTTTGTATGGTGTAACATATATAAGAGCATTATCAGAGAACTAATGCTAAGAACAGTTGTTGCTATCTCACCAGAAGCTGTTCCGAAAGTGTCCAGTATTGTCATAAATATAAATAAAGGTACATAAGAGGATAGAAACAATATAAGCTGTGCTATGACGGTCATAGATCATCACTACTAAGTAAATATTTTGCTATATCCCTGTTCATCTTCATATAATAAAATATGGGTGTCACACAATCATATTTAGATATAACCATAGGTACTAGGTCAAGTAAAAAGGGTAGTATCGGACAGTGATCAGAGGGGTAAGTTCTCAGGTAATCGTATTGAGAGCTTTGCAACCTAACTGTTACGGCAACCTGTAGGTATTAAAAAAGCATTGTTGTGATTATGCAAGCTCTCAATCCTCTGAGTACAATGTTTTATTTTGGTATCGATCTTATATCGAATTGTGGGAACGTGGCTGCTAGGGATTCAAGCTCTGTTACATGGAGTAAGACTAATTTTTCAAGAGATTCTCGACCTTTTTTTTCCAGTACGACTCTTACTAAGCGATGGTCTTCGCTGTCTTTAATACGTTTTACCCACCCACCTTTCTCGGCTCTGTCTATCAGCCCTACTACCGAATGGTGGTGTAAGAAAAGATAATTGGCTATATCTGTTACGGTAGGCGGATCTTCTGATGCATGTCCGCGAATCGCCAGAAGGAGCTGATATTGGCTCGGGGTCAGTCCGACGGTGCTGATTTGTTGCTCACTCCAATGCATAAAGTGACGAAGTTGGGTGCGAAATTTTAGTATTTGCTGGTAGTCATGATCAGTTATCTGTGTCTTTTGATTCTTGGGCGTGTTTCCCATCGACAGTTTGTCCTTCCGGTCGAGTTTGTTTTTTTCCGATTGATTTCCCCCAGTGTTGCCTAAAAGTCGCAAACAAGTCTCTAAAAAACGTTATTTGCAATGTCGGGCTTTCTATTTGCTCATCTTTATATCCTTTGTATAATACTTCGACAATGGATTGCGCCGTAATCATGCCCATACCTTGCCCGGCATCATTTGTCACCGGAATTTCTTTTATCCCGTTCTGTAGAATTGGGATAGCCTGATCCACGGTTACAGCATAGTTCAATGCTCTGATCCCGTCATCTATATCTCTTTGCTCAAAAGGAGTCATGATATCGCCGACTGTGGTCATTTTCAAGATGTTCGCTGTGGTATCAAAATCTACAGACAAGTTGCGCCGCGTTAATTTATCCGTCATTATCCTGTCTGTTAAAAAGTGTTGAGCAAACAATTCGCCGATAACCATAGCTATAAAGAGCCATATTAAAAGATCGTAACTCCCCGTTACTTCAGCAGCAAAGATAGCTCCGGTAAACAAAGCACGGGTTCCTACCCCAAATGTTACGCCCATTGCCACTATGGCAAAATAGCCGGG
>JAJZMK010000102.1 GCA_021798275.1 Actinomycetes bacterium
AGTTGTTTCTTGAGGATCACCTGGCCGTATTTATGAGCATCTCCGAATGCATAGACGACGCCTTCAGAAGATACAAGCCAGTAGCCTTTGTCATTGGAAGTGGTCGCAAAACCCGTAATGACTCCTTTTAATCGAGTCCGAAGCACCTGGCCGTATTTATGAGCATCTCCGAATGCATAGACGACGCCTTCAGAAGATACAAGCCAGTAGCCTTTCCCATTGGAAGTGGTCGCTATAGAAATTATTTTTCCTAAAGGATGTAAATGGGGTACGGATCCAAAAGACTTGGCGCGTCCATAAGCGAAAACTTGACCTTTTGAAGTTACGACTAGGTAGCCTTGTCCGGGAACAATTGCTTGGTATTTGTTTACATTAATTTTTGTGACTGTGGTTGTAGTCACCAGAGCTTGAGGAATAGTCGTTGATACGGGAGTTGCTGATGTGGTGACCGGTGTCGATGTAGTGACCGGCGGAGGAGGAGGATACGTAATATTTACCGTAGCTATAGATATACCTCGACCGGCATTTTTTGCCGCACTCAAGGATAAAGAAAAAGAAGCCGAACCTGTGGCATTAGCGGGATAAATGGTCGGAACCGATATAATTGCACTTAAATTACCATTACAAGATACGGATCCGCCTGAAATATGCTCGTTTGTTTGTACACATGGGAATGTCAGGACACCTGAAGACCCTTGATAATTGTATCCGGCTTTCCCTGTACCGTTTGCTGTTGAAAAATCAGCGGTAATCCCTCCCGGTATCCCGACCAATCCACTATTTCCAGGGGCACTGACAGTCACAGTAAACGATGCAGCCGGAGCTGAAGATCCAGATACATTTAAAGTCGGTGTCGAAGTTGCAATTTGCACTTCACGATCGGTTAATTGTGCTACAGCTAACCCATTATATGAAAGATCTATTCCGCCTGTCATGTTTATAGAACCGTTAGGCTGGACCAATATATCGTTACCGCATCCCGAGGCATCTGGGCTCTCTTGACAACCAGGTATAAGCGACGTTCCGAGGGTGCCGTCCCCAAAATTCGTATCTATACTTCCATTTAGCTGATAATGTGATACTCCCGGTTCAAAATTAAGCGATCCATCTGCATTGTTTTCGTCAATTCCAGCAACAGCAATGCTGGCCGGAACGCCTGAGGATTGCCCAGGTATAGGTACATAACCTACAGAATCAGCTTCATTCAAAGATCCTGTTCCACCGGCAGAAAATACTATACCGCCAGAGCCAAATTGTGTATCAAAACTGGCATCTTTTTTATTGAGCCCAACAAGCATAGCGACAGATGAAGAGGGTGGTAAAGCTTCGCTGGTGGTTCCCTCTGCCCCAGCCAATAGTACCTGTGGTGGATCTACATTGGCGCCAGCTTGGCTATTATCTATAAGGATTGAATTCACAGCGGTATCAAAACACTTAACGTTTTCCCCCGAAGAAAGCGGCACCGGGTTCATACGGAAAATGCCGGACCCTCCAAAAGCGTTGTTGTAAAACGTTCCCGAGCTTCCCGGTACACCTGAACTGCTTGTTGGTGTTATGAGATCCAAAACAAAACCAAGTTGAGGCGGCGAAGAGCATCCAGAATTTGCAAACGGAGCATTCCCCGTGATATATATATTCCCTCCACTACCAAGAGCGGCATCGGTAATTTGCGGACCGCTCCCCGAATTACCCGGAATCGTACTTATGTATAGATTACTCCCGGAACCTTGGTTCCCAAACCCTTTAATAGGCACGAGCGTAGGAGATCCAGACGTAGGATTCAAAAGGCCGTACTCAGCTATGAGTAATTCCGTAGAGTAAGGGGTTTGTACCGAGCCAACGGCATACACCGACACCGGATAACCGGCCGCTGATGATCCTAACATCAAATCGGTGAAATTACCGGTGGGTGTTATGAGACCGGAGCCGCTAAGGGAAACCGATGTGGCCGACAGTAATTTACCGTTAGCTCTTGACAAGATTCCTATTGTCGGGTTCTGTCCCGAGCTTCCCGCCACCAAGATTGGTCCCGAGCTTCCCGAGACTACTTTGACCGCATCTATAGAATTGAGAACACTTCTGTTAGTCCATAAATCGGTACCCGAGTTAGAAAACAGAGACACAACCCCTGATGAGGAAGTGGCTGAACAGGTATTGGACTGATAGCTTTGCACTTTCCCGACGGCCACTATTGCATTTACCGATCCGGAATTATTCATAGCATACGAAATGGCATTTGTTTGGGCCTGGCAGCTGAGCCTCGAAGATTGCGCTATTCCGCTCTTTAGGCCAGATGTGCCCGTCGAAGCTCCAAATCCTTGATCCAATTGACCGAGCCCACTCACGGTGCTTGCCGATACCTGCGTCGTAGCGATAATAGAAAAAGGTGCAAATATCATAAACGATAGAGTCGCACATAAAAGTGCTGCAGCCTTCCTTAGCTTATACATGGAGTGTCGTCCGTAACTTACCATTAGTAAAGTATACTGGAACGCGTTCAAAAAGTAAAGTCATCATCGCTATCATATTTGTCTTGGTAATCATATAAACATTTCCTAAGATATTGATTACATTCTTTGGAAAAACTCGATTTCCGTTATGGCAACGGCATGACCGGTTGCAGAAGGATATACTTTCAGAATTGTACACACCATAGATGTAACACCAGACGCATTTACACCAAATTGTTGGAATGATTGTGTATCTTTTAAGTTCTCGATAACATGATATCCACCGGGATAGAATGTAAGTCTTATTTCCCTTGGTCTGGCTTCTGAGAGATACGCTTGAGGAGTACCGGCCACACCGCCCAGCCAACCTATTTTATTAATTGTCTCTTTCTGGGCAAATAGAACAGTCAGTCTGGCTCCGACTCCGGGATACTTTGACTTGTGTGGATAATTGGCCGATTGCCACCAAGTGTTATCGGCATCATCGACAGCATACGCCGGTGGATGGGCCGTATTGGAACTTGTCGCATTGGCACCCATAGCAAATACCTGTGTATATGTCACATTTACACGATTTTCTGTATTATGATAAACGGATAAAAACCAGTTCTGCATGCTTGGTGCAAAAGGTCCGACCAAAGAAAATAGCAAAACAAGCGCCAGGGCTCCTATAAGAGTCCGGCTTATAATCCGCCATACCTTACCCTGACTGCCTGCCCCAGATACAATCTTACCCCACTTGCCGGGCCGTTCTCCAGCTGGAACCAATTTAACATCGGCATGCCAGTGTCTTTGCCACCACGTGAGAGGCTGATAAGTTATGACGGCATTATCGCCCGTCGGGGCGTGTAACTCATATCCGCATCTTCGGCAAAATACCCTTGTAGGGGAATTAAACTGCCGGCATTTCGCACAGTAAATATCGTCTGGAGAAGGAGTTTCCTCCGCTGGCCCAATTTGTGGATTTGCCAGCCTATTTGACCTTGAGGTTTGTACTATTTCATCAGGCTTCCTGAGTGCTGTTTTTTTTGGTTTAACAATATGTTGCTCCGCATCGGAAACGGGAACCGGTGCCGTATCCGCAACAACGACATCCCCCGGCTTCCTAGAAGTTGTGACCACACCGGGTTTCTGCGCCGATAGCAGAGTTGGCGATTTTGGCTCTGCCGATATCGCGACTTGCGAAATTGTTGATACTACTGCAACTGTTGCAGTGGACTTTGCCAAATCCTCTGTCTTGTCGCTATCTGTAGCAGTATCGTAAGGATCGGCTTCGTTTTTTTCTTCAACCGTCTCAGGATGGTCATCAATTGCGGTGGCACTATCTATATCAACAACTGTGTCGCTTGAACGCATATTGCTCTCACCGGAAGTGTCTTTTGTATTACTTGAACGGGTTTTTATATCGCTTACAATTGCACTAATTTCTCCGCCAAAATAATTGTCGCTGTTTTCATATATGACAGAGCCAGCTTTTTTACGCACGTATCCGGTAAATTTCTTACTCTTAGAAGTTGAATTACCACTTTCTGTGATAGTTTCAGGATCTTCTGTTTTTTCCTGCGCATCAGTAGACTTAGTCCCAGCCTGATCCTTCGAGATATGAAGAGCTATTGCCGCTCTTTGCCAAAACCCTAATCTAATATCTACCGGCTCATTGGAAGATTCGACTATTTCCGGAAGTTTAGTCTCTCCTTTAGCTTCTATTCGATCGCCGTGCCAAGGCAAATATGTGCCGCAGACACGGCAAAATTCTTCCTGTTCATCATTTTTTGCAGAGCATACCTTGCAGATAATCATTTAAACTACCGTCAGTTCTCAAAAACAATTCTGTGTGCCATATGTGCCGGTTTGGAAGCTCTGATAATCATATCAAGCTTTTTTTCATGTACTTTTCTGGGTGTATCGGAAGGAACCCTTACCGTAAACATAAAATCGGTATTACCCGGTAATTCACCGTTGGAAGTAGTTGAATAGCTGCAGCCACCACTTTCTTCTATAACCGGCTCTTCGCCGATATAGATCGACAGATGCCTCTTTAAGCCAGATACAGTACCTCTGATGGAAAACAGTTCTGTCGCATGGGCCACTAAATCACGCTTGGCATCTTCTGGCCATGTCTCATCCAATTCATCTATCCCAACCCAGGAAGCCAGCCATGACAGAAAGTCCAAAGGAGCAAACTCGGGGTCGCTGTAATACTCTTGATTATCCAGAACAGACAGAATCGGAGCTATTAGGACATCAAAAGCGCTCACGAATCTCATGGCAAAGTCATCTTGTTGATATATTGCCGGAAGCAGACTCCCAAAGGTATAAGGTATGCTTACCTCTTGATCGGTTCCTCTCATGACGCTATAACCTTGACTTCATGGCCGTAGGAAAATAAGAGCGCGTTGTCGGCTATTTCAATATGTTGGGAAGCCTGCCCTCTGTCGCCAGTTAGCGGATCGGCGAGATATAGTTGTACTTGCTCCACCAACTCTACACCAGGTATGCGCTGCAGTACGGCATAAATTTCTCCCGAATGCACGGGCTTACCGAAAGGCCATCCCTTACCGTCGCTACCTCCCAGGATGGGATGCAAATGACGATACAGAGCCAATCTGGCATCTGCCAGAACGCGATCCGGGTCGGCAAAAAGACGCGACCTAATCTGAGCCAACACGGTAACCCCTTGATAGAAAGGGGGTTCCACTATGACCCTGGCTCCTATTGTGCGACGCTTGTCCAACTCTTTAGCCACTTGCTCAAGTAGATCCGGCGAAGGTGCCAATCGGGCAAACGGCATAGTTCCGTCTTCGTCATCACCCACAGCGGGGACGACCAAAACTCGTACTCCTTGTTCTCTGTCTTCTTGTGTAACAGGCACGCAATGCACTCTGGCTATACCTTGAGTTGCAGTCCTCGCCAGATGTTCATAGTCCTCCAAAGTCACAGCTCGACCCAGTGTCCTAAGGGATATGGGTCCTCTCACTTTGGCATTATCCACCGTTTCTCCATCCACACCGCCGGTAGCAGGCTGGCGGTTCTCGACGGAAGCAATGAAGTTTACCGGCGTCTTTAGAATACAGAGAGCTCCGGTAGCAACATTTCCTTCCTGACCTCCGCCGCTTCTATATTGGCGGAGTCTGATGGCTGCCCCCTTCGGCGGCACTGCACCGTAATTGCGAAAAGTCCCGTCTTCCAAGCGAATTGAAGGACCGAGTCTAATCTCCCCAGCCACTTTATCGAGGACGAAATGTTTATCAGAAGGCGTACTGGCAGCGAAGGTCTCAACTTCCTGCCATTCTTCAAAACCGTCATCGGTGGACACCTCGAGAATGTGAGGCGTAATGGAAGTTATAACGGGACTGTGCTGGAGTATAAAAGACTGATTGGCAACGCCTTCGGAGAAACCCAGAATTTCATTGTCGATTACGTTGGCGTGAATAGCTTTTGTGGTTCCCCCGATAGTAAATGCCGCCACATTTTCCACGTGAGGGGAGGAGGAATAGAACGGCTGCCCTTCCTCAGGATCAGTCACCCTACAACGCACCCATCCGGCTCTTATGTTATTAATAAGGGAGACTTCGTGCTCGGGTGGGATGTGAAGTACAATATCGCCGGGCTGGTTCAACCCTGCTGTCGTATCGTGCTCTACTTCACACTTCAGCCACTTGCCACCATCGTAAGCTTCCCAGATAAGAGGGGGGTTTTCGGGATCCACCCCAACGCCTTCAATATGACAATCAAACCTAAAGGCCACCACATTAGCTGGAGCGGCTTCGTTTAGACCCAACAACAGTACTTCGTTAGGCATGGGTATCTGTCCGAAACAGGTAAATGAATCTATCCCTAAAATATCACTGTAGTCTATGGGAAGACCCTCAACCCCCACGGAGAGTACTTTTACCAATTCAACATTTTGAATCGTTAGATTATCTATCGTTTCAAAGACAACGGGGTCCTGCCTGTTATCACGCTTTGTCGATACCGTAGTGGTTCTTGGAACCAGAACCGGTTCGTCCTGTGGCGAAGTTAGCCAGAAAGTTACGGATGTTTGAGCAGCTGACGGAGGAAAGAGAGTGACTCCGATCAAATCTAAAAATTTAATATAATTGCGATCTGAAACTCTGTTCAACCTATAGGTCAACTGATCAACCATAAAAGCAAAGGTCTCTATGAGAGTGACCCCGGGATCTGAAACGTTATGATCCGTCCACTCCGGGCAGCGCTGTTGAACCAGCCTTTTTGCATCATCAACATAATCTTGAAAACGTCTGTCATCTAAATTTGGAATATCTAAAGACACTTCTATCCTTCCTCAGGAATCATGTAGAACGGGAAAACCAGGTTACGTGGATCATTTGTCCCTTTTATTGCATATTTGATATCTATATATAGAATTCCGTTATTGGCCTGATCCAGGCTAATAATAACATCTGTCACTTCAATGCGCGGTTCCCACCTAGCCAAAGACCTTTTAACTTCGTAGGATATGAGACCTGCTGTTGTGGCATCTGCACTGGCGAATACATAGTCGTGAATACCGCAACCAAACTCTGGGCGCATCGGTCTTTCACCAAATGATGTGGACAAAATGAGTGTAATTGCCTCTTCAATTTCTTTTTCCCCCGATACAAGCGCTATGCCGCCTGTTGCCGTGGTACGAAGAGGAAAAGCCCACCCAGATCCGATAAATTCCCCTGCCACTTATGTCTCCTATAATCTTCATTGAAAGTATCTACAATCGGATAAATATAAAAAAATTTAGCCATTGATAGCCACGATCGGTGCATCTATGGAGATATCTCCGTCACCTTCCATGGCTACGGATGCCCCATTAATTTCTACGCTACCCTCTCCTTCGATCGTCACCGAAGCGGCGGAAATAGACAGCTCGCCGGTGGCTTCCAGAGACAGATCTCCCTCAGCTATGATTGCAATATCGGTACCACTAATTTCGATATTGCCTTCCATGTTATAAATACTAATCAGTTGTTCTTCCGCATCTAAAAATATGCCTTCTATCTCATCACCGGTCTGTATCATAATTCCGCTTTGCTCTTCCGAATCGTAGAAAGTCACGTTGTGTAGAAAGCTGGAACTTATTCTTCTTTCCGTCACAAGACCTGTTCCTTCGTCAATAAATTCCGGTGACGCTCCCGGCTCAAGCACCGGTGAATACAGACCTCCCAAAACATACGGCCTGTTTGGATCGCCCATCTCAAAAGCGACAAGAACCTCTGTTCCTATCTCGGGAACGAAAAGAGAGCCGAAACCTTCCCCGACTCCAAAATGTGTACACCGAACCCAATTGCTCAAAACCGGCTCATCTCCCATCCAGGAGAATAGCAATTGGACACGACCTTCCTCTTCGGGGTCTCTTGTGTCGGCAACGGTAGCGGACACGACTCCGGGAATCCTAAATGGTTCATGAACTCCGGCACCTCCGCTTACGGAACCGCTTTGATTACCGGAAGAAAGGCTGTAGAGAGTCCTATCCTGCCAACCGCTGACGCTGAATTGTGTCACATATCCGTGCTCGGCATCGAAGATGTGTCTGGCCATCGTAATGGTATACCCGCCGTCAAAAATAGTACCGGCACCCGTAAGATTGATGGGCACACCGGCTTTCAGAACGGGATTGCCTACAGTCTCTCCGTCGATACCTATATAAGATTCCGCTATTTCGTTACCTATGGCTGCCGCTTTTGTCTCGGCAGCGTCTTCATTGTCCGTCGGATACCACAGATGCGTAAACGAATTTGCTCCGGCAATGGTTGCCAATTCCTCCGGTTGCGGCGTGATTTCCGTTCCTATAACTTCCGCCGGCGAGGCACCGACAACCGGCTCACCTGTTATGGGACTCCAGCCCATAACTTGTACATCCTCTACCTGCTCGTTACTCCTCACAACGGCTCTAAGCCTCATGATATCTTGGCCGACTACTATCTGAGTGGGCGTGGAGACTTCAAAAGTTCCCGGAACATCGCCCGATACCGGAGGATCAAGAGGTGCAAAATTAAAAAATCCATCTACCATCCAGGCTCTGTAGCCGTTATCGGCCGCCAGTTTTTGAATAAACTGCCAGTCGGTTATACCGGCCTGCACTATATATTGAATCAGGTTATCCGTTGCGACTACTTCCCCAGGCTCAACCCCATTCTCAGCCAGAATAGCCGTCACTATCTCGGAAGCCAACATATCTTGAAAGAAGCGTGTCTTTTTTCCGCGCTGTAGCATATGAGAAAAGTCGAGACCCCGGATCGTGGTTTTTGAACCGTCAGTATCATATTCGAATTCTATTGCGGTAATTTCGCCTACGGTCAGTGGGAGCGTCTCTTCTTCGCCGGCATTAGCCACGATGGCAACTTCCATCCCTACTACGAAACCGCCCAATTCGACTATATCCGTGGCTGGGTCGTTTGCTCCAGGATTGATAAAACATAACTCAAATACATCCGGCAAATGCATGCTTGTCTCTACACTGACTCGAATGAGTTGATCTGTAATCATGGGATCAAGAGGTGTTCCACCATCCAGCAGAATAGTGACCGAACTCGTCCAATGCGTCTCCATATATTAGCCCCTTACCACTACGACTTGGACGTTGCTTCACTAAGTGAGGGAATCAGCAAGGTACTGCCCGGCTCCAACCTCATCGGGTCCTCTATTTCGTTTACTTCAGCCAGAGCGCGCCACAAAGTTGGTCGGCCGTACTCTCTGTATGATATAGACTGAAGGGTATCTCCCGAGACTATGGTTCTCACACGCCTGGCCGTTCCTCCGGAAGTAGGGTTTTGCTTGGCCATAGCCAGAGGAATTTCTTCCATAGTCAAATTACATTTTGCCCTGATGGGAGTGCCATCTTGACGAAACAGCGTGTACTCGACAACCAAGCTCGATAGGAAGGACAAAAAGCCTGTATTTAAACCCCACCCGAATAGAACAAACGGTGGGGATGGCTTCATGAGCATTACAGAAAGCATTGTTGGCTTGCAACAGTCGAGCAATAAGTCTATATCGGATTGGATACCGCCGTTTTCCGTATATGTGGCATCCAAAAATACTTCAACTTGCATTTTACGCGGTCCGGCACCTTTCCAGATTGGAATAGCCGTCGAAGCAGACCCGGCATTCAAAGGGCGCTCCCAGACCGCTTCTTTGGTTACGGTGTAGCTAAGGGGATTAAACAAAAACGTTATTTTGTTACCCAAGTTACCACCGGCCATGCTTTGTGCTCCGGCCAGGGTGGATTCTCCCATCGAAGCAGCCTGTCCTCCGGAACCCCCGGAGTTGCTGGCTCCTTGTAATGCGCTACTTGCAGAAGTAGCTCCTTCTGCCGCTATGGCTCCAGCCAGGCTGGCTGCTAAAGCACCCCCCGCCGGTGAGGAGGGGGCTATGATCAAAAGGTAGGCTTTTTCCAATTTCATAGTGGAACTTGCCTTCGCCGCCGTCGAGCTGTTCAACGCATTAGATATGTCACTCATTTAAATCACCTCAGGCCAAACTCTTAAAAAGATCGTCTTTTGTGTCACTGGGATCTAGCATTATGGCACTATACGCCATCTCCAACGTCTCTGTGGCCGGCTTGGGATCACTCGAACTAAATTCAGGGCCTGTCCAACGCACGGGTATAACCCCTATCAGAGACCAGGCAAACACTATAGACCCATCCGGAGCCAAGGCAGACAACCGAGCTGAGGTTGGCTTTATACCCGGTACACTCATTTTGTTCAGCCAAGCCATAGTTTTGGCCGTGTTTTGGCCTATCGGCCGTGTAACTTGTAGATTGGTGTATTTGAATCTGCCGGGAAGCTGGTGCACAAATATGCCTACACCGCCCTCCTGTCTCTGCTCTGTCTCAATTTCGATACCAAGCCCGGAACATGTATCAAAAAGCCCGAGATCAGTTCCGTCAATTTCCAAAGAGAAATATAGTCCTACTACGGTATCTTTTGTCTGATCACTCATAATTACCTACCTATGCAATCCTGTTATCATTCCGGAACGTTCCCTGTCACGCTCTATCTCAGCCTTGATCTTCTGACTGATATGAGGATAGACGCGCGCCGCTAAACGTCTCAAATCATCCTGAGACAAGTCAGAAATAGGGTTAGAAGAGGTTTGAGTCGTCGTCGAAGACGGTTTGTCGGAAGTATCGCCACTTTGGCCCGTAGAGTCTGAATCTGTTGTTGAGCTACCAAAAAATTGACCGCCGAGAAATTTTGTCACACTGCTACCTAAATTGGAAAGGCTCGGAAATTTCACCCTTTGCACGTAAGGAGCCGCATTGCTACTTGAACTTCGCTGATTTTCTGTTTCCCGCTGAATACTTGCCGTGGATGAACGATAACTTCTCTCCGGCAACCTGTTAGCAAGGGGTAGAGCCATCCCTTTGGCAGGTTCTCTTTGTAAAAGCAAACTAACGGTTCCTGGCGATGAAGAAACGGTATTCGAATGCAAGCCGGACAAGCTAGAAGGCGTTTGGATAAGATTTCCAAAACTACCGGCCGCCCTATAAGGCAAAACCGTACTGTTCGTTGTGGACGGTAGAGGCGAAGACCTGACCACTCTTTGGACATGCATGGCGGGCTGTGCATCTATAGCACTACGCCATCTTGGAACAGATACGGACGACCTTGGCAAAAACTCTCTTTGTAGAGGGGAAAAATTAGTCAGAGTCTGCTCTTTTGATGTGCCCTGTGGCGACTTTATATCAAGATTGATTGACAAAGACGAATTGTTGACCCTCCCGGGATAAATTTTAGAAGCAGGTGTTGTAGTCTCAGGGGCATTACTTAGATTTTGTAACAGAGGATTATCACTTACCATAGGCAAGTTATAATAAGAGTTCTCCCTTTGTGATTCCTTGTTATCGATGGCCATCCTCTGTACAGCGGCTGAAGGGACTTCTCCCGAAGACATGGCTGCGACATTTTGCCTTACGAATAAACCCTGCAGATCCCTTTCTCCGTCAATCGGAGTTCCGGGCTGAACTTTGGCTACGCCATCTTGTCCTACTGCTGGCTTCTGCTCACTTTTCTCGTCGTTGGTTATGTTTAAAAGTGTTTTTTTATAACCGAGTAAAGGTTCGACGGAGCCCGTTCGTAATTTCGGATCACCGTCCCAGCTTGCACTCGCATCCGAGCGACCGGTTGACAAAGTCTTATCTTTGATCTCCGAGGATTGAATCGGATCGATCTTAGTGGAAGAGGAAGTATCCTTAGCGAAAGAGCCTTTTGCCACCGATAAGTCCAATCTCTGTAAAGGAACAGGTCCAAGACGAGGGATTTGGCGCATCAGAGGTGGTTTGGTTGATATTCCTTTACTCACCGGCAATTCCGGCAATTCAGATTTACCTGCTACCTGTAGTGGCGGAGGTTGCTTGATCTGAAAGGGGAGCGTTTCCGCAGGGGAAGTCGCTCCCAAATTGGAAAAACTGATAGCTGAATCGGGAGTTTCTTTGATAGGTGACCCAATCTTTAAAGACGGAGCCACAGGTCTCTCCGGCATGGATTCGCGCTGTAGATTGCCGGGGGTACTTGGATTTTGTTCTGATATTTTACCCGATTCAAGGTTGTCGGAGCTTGGAATCGACCCACTCTCCTTCTGTCCGATGAGTGGAACGGTTGTTATATCAGCAGCTGCAATTTCTTTACTCAAGCCGGGTTGAGAGAAATTTTCTTCTACCGGTCGCGAAGTATCGGCAGCCTTGAGTGGGAACTCATCGCTTGAAATAGGTTCAGGTTTGGGGTTGGAGGGAGAGGTGACTGAGAGCGTCTCTGACTTAGCCACCAAACCGGAATCGGTGAATTTTGAAACGCCGGCTCTGAGTCTCTGAACGGGTTTTATCGATCTAAAAATTTTATTTTCTGTAGGTGCTTTTGTCAATGTCTGCTTAGGGCGAGCCAATTGCAAGACAGGCAACTCTCCGGTATTGGGCGTCCGGTTTGGGCCGGCTTTTACAGGTGACGTGGGATCTGCCGGAGACAATTTGCCTGTTTGCGAAACGGCGGATTCAATTGGTTCAGAATTGCCGATTGTGACAGAATCAGTCACAGCGCTCACTCCGACAACTTTTCGTCCCGGAAATGGTGACTTTGCCACAGAAGAAGATCCCCTGTGTTTATTAGAATCAGAGAATGCGATCCTTTGTAGCATAGGAGATGTCTCGCCGGCATAAGAACGCCGACCTGTGCTTGCTTGTCTGCGCGCTACATCCATGTTCGCTATATCACCTACAGCAAAATTCCCGCCGGACATATCTGAAGCAAAAGAGGGGGAAAAAGGTTCTTTAATCGTAGCAATGCTGCTGACTTCCCCACTGGGCGCCAGGTGGCTCTTGTAATGTGATAGTGGAGAAAGTGTCGTTGTTGGGTCTCTCCAAGCAGATAAAGATCTGTCCCAATGGGCATCAACGATAGGACTTATAGTTTTCAACGCCAGAGACGTCGGTGATAAAGATTCCCAAGCGGGCGATACAGGAAAAACACCATTACTTAGGCCTGTGTCGGCTTTTTGGTTAGCGGAAATCTCGCGCTGAAGATTCGCCGGGCTTTTATCAACAGCCACTCTTACAGGTTGTTCATCCACATCTAAGCGCCGTTTGCGGCCCCATAGCTTCATCGGTGCCTACTTTCTGGCACTTTTAGACCTCCTCGGAAATACGCCTATTTATTTGAGCGATTTCTGCTATAAATCTCTGTCTTAATGGATGCTCAAGATCCAATATATCGTCTAAATTCCAATGAAAATGGTAGGCTACGTACGCAACCTCTTGGAAAAGTCTGTCGGTTGCGTACGTCATGATTCCCCCAGGCGACCACCAGCCAAATCAACAGAAAACTCTTCGTGACATGCCGGACAAGCGACCGATGCCAAGGTGTGTCCTTCAGAGTTAACCCTTCTGTAGAGATCTTGTAGAAATGCTAAATCGGATGCAAAGAGGTTTTCTACTACCGTTGCATTGACAGAGTCACCTTCCAGATCACCAAGACGAGTGATGACTCTGGCTAAAAGCACAACCGTCAGATAGGGAGGATTGGCTCTCACTCTGTCATCGTGCAAAGGCAAGAGTTCATCACGGGCAGTGGCAAGCCTCATGGTCCCCGTACGGTGCAGACGCCCTTCCTTGTCTACATAACCGCGAGGAAGAACAAAGTCGAATGAAGTCTGCAACCGAGCCGGTTCTTCCAGACTCGGTTGCACTACACTCGAAGTCTTCCCGCTTTCGACTTCCGGCAAAGGCATGTCAGTAACAGCCTCATCCGGATTTGCAGCATCTTCTGGCTGCAAAGCTCCAGGACCACGACGCATCACGCGGGTTCAATACCCTCGTGTGCAATAGTCAATTTTTCGGTTAGGATTGTGGCGTCGCCAGCCTTCATCTGACCATATTCTATGCTCTTGGCCCACCCGTTCACGAATTTAAACGATTTTACAGGTATCCCCATGTAGTCATAGATATTGATCTGGCCACCTTTTCTGGCACTCATCATATTGCCTTCGAAAACCTGACTTATCCAGTTCTGCCAACTTTTATCACCCGTGACTCCTCGGGTAAGCGTAAACTCCCCGATCTTCTTACGTCCTGGCAACATCTTGTTGATGTACTTTCCGTCTGAAGTATTGTGCTTGAGCTCGATAGAATCCACTTCAAGCTTAATACCATCAATTTCTTGTATTTCTTTTATCTCGATTCCGTCAATTTCCAAACCGAATGACCAGCCTACGCCGGTATCCCAAATTGGCAGTCCCATAAAATTTCCTCCTGTCTAAAAATTATGCTTTTTGAATTTATGTACATATAGATAAAGCAGATCAAACTTTTCTCTAACCCTGCAAGTGAACTTTGATCTGGCCAATAGGGTTGCTTTATAGCAACACTATTCCGCCACTAAACTTGTCCCTCCGGAAAATTGTGAAAGCCTGAAAATCACGAATTCTGCCGGCTTGACCGGCGCAATTCCTATTTCACATATGACCTGTCCGGCGTCTATACCCTCGGCCGGATTTGTCTCGCCGTCACACTTGACGTAAAAAGCCTCGTTGGGAGTTGCGCCGAATAAAGCACCCTTGCGCCATTCATTTACCAAGAAGGCTGCTATTGTGCGGCGGATTTTCGCCCAGAGATTAGCATCGTTCGGTTCAAAAACAACCCAGTCCGTACCTTGCAAGATTGATTCTTCAAGATAATTAAACAGTCTGCGTACGTTTACATATCTCCAAGCCGGATCACTCGAAAGAGTTCTGGCACCCCAGACTCTGATACCCCTGCCGGGAAATGACCTGATGGCGTTGATGCCAACCGGGTTAAGTAAATCGTGCTCCACCTTAGTGATGTTGAGTTCCAGTGAAATAGCTCCGCGAACAATCTCGTTGGCCGGTGCTTTGTGCACGCCTCTGCTATCGTCATTTCTGCCCCATATGCCAGCCATATGTCCGCTCGGCGGTATATTGACGTTGGTGCCCGATGCAGGGTCAAAAACCTTGATCCACGGCCAATACAAAGTTGCGTATTTGGAGTCATAGCCGGCTTGCTCAACCCTCCAATTTTTAATCTCCTGGGCATTTAGGGCAGGCGGGGGATCCAAAATGGCCATTCTATCACCCATCAATTCACAGTGGGTAATCATCCCGAGCTGTACTGCCTTAACTCCGTCTAAATCTATCAGTCCTTTTTGGTAGGCGCTCATGAGATCGGGTACGGACAGCATGGTGACTTCATCGATAGCTTCCAATCCACCGATACCGCTTCTGGTTGCCGAATCTCCCAAATAATCGGCTGCGTTAATCCTTGTCGGTACCGCCGAACCGCCGCCTGCCAGGACTACCGATCCTTTGTTGACGGCCTCGATCGCTGTTTTGCTTGTTTCTTCCAATCTGATCAATTGTGATTGGGCATTGACAACCGTCACCACGTTGATCTTGCCTTTTTTGGTAGTAACGGGCTCAAATGTCTCGGCAACCTGACCGCTTTTCTTGACAACCAGTTTGAATGATCCCTCTTCGGCTGGCTGAGCGCTGTCGGCAATTTCTACCGTTATATCATTTCCTTCAGCCCCGGCTTCAATGGCCTTAACCTTGTAAGCACCAAGTACGTTGCCGTCGTGGCCTGATGTAAGTTCGGCTACTGCTGTTTTCTCTTCCCCACCGGAGCCGATTCTTACTATGTAGCATGCACCGCCGCCATTTTGAAAATAACCGTAGACAGCTTGAGCCAGATAAGTACCTTCCAAGAAGTCTCCGAAAACTTGCATGTACTGGCTCCAATTTGTCACCAGTGTCGGGGTATTAAAAGGCCCCTTTTCTGTCAATCCGACAAAGGCCGCAACGGCAGTTCCGACCCCTTCTATCGGCCGAGAACCTGAATCTACTTCTTCAACGTAGACCCCAGGCGAAAGATAGTTGGGCATTTAAGCTCCCTTCCTAAGACTGCCCATGACAGTCGTCCTAATATTTTGACTTGCTTTTCCAGATTAGATCTATATCTATTCTGTCTTACTTTTAACCTATTGCGCTTGCAACTTTCATTCCCTATCGGGCACAAAACAGTTCCTAAAAGTGCATAAAATACTGCCTTCCTTCGCCCGTATACCGGAAACAAAAGCCGGGAAAGCTACCGCAGCTTCTCACAGCCACCCATGTAGCAATTTTTTACATATCTCTATATTTACATCAAGTTTTTTAGACCAAACATCTTGTCAGGAATTGATCCGTGTCATAAGCGTTGGATGATTTACTAGTGACTTTCTTCGCCATGCTTATGATGCATATTTGCCATGACAGAGTCTGCTTTTCGTTCGGCCTCAACTTCAAATCTGTCCGACGGATCGGAAACGTTGACCCCAGTGGAATGCATGCTTCCTGACACGGGACCCGAAGCTTGTTGTTTGACGTGTGTCAGTTCATGAGCCAAAGTTCTCTGAGCCTGAGGTGTTCCCGGTGCAAAGTGATTGGGATGTACAACTATATCATTGCCAACGGTAAAGGCTGCTGCCTGTACCGATTCTGCCGCCTTCTGATCCACATGCATCCTGACATTACCAAAATTGCCACCCAATTCTCTCTCCATAGAACTCCTCGTCTTGCTTTCAAGAGGTGTTCCCGGTGTAGTGATAGCCTGCATAATAGGATTGCTTGTTCCGTGGTCTTGATGATCATGGGCCGCGGACGAATGTTCGTTTTCGCCCTCCGCCAGGGCAGCGGTTTGACTGTTGCCGACGGTTCTCTGTAAATGCACCAACATCTGTCTGCTAATTATTTTCTTCTCAGCCGTCGGCACAAGGTAGCCGCTGATACCGAACGGTGCCTGTGTGCTATCCGCGTTTTTTACGGGCTGGTTCTTCTCATTTGCCATATCCAGTTTTTCTTCAAAGTGCATATAGAGACCCCTTTGTGAAATATGATATCGGTATGATACACCATATGGCGTAGGAAAGCCACAGGCAATTACTACATGCAAATATTTTCCCAAACCCTATGGTATCGGCTTTGAACCAGATGCTATTGATATAAACCTTTATTAGATCTTAGGATATGTATAAATGGCTGATAATTTGACAACCGAAAAGAACTTTTCGTTTACTTGACCTTGGCAAAAGAAGTACAACTATCTCCTGACTAACTAAACCTATACCTGTCACCGCTTTGTATCCAGAATATCCAGCCATTTACCGAATTCTTGACGAACAGAAAGTCTGCCCAACTTCTTGTATTCCCGGTGAATAGCAAGCACTATATCGGCCATTTCCAGTGGTCCATTGCGGCTGGCCGCCATATAAGCAGCCGTCAAAGATACAGACGATATATTACCGCCGGACAATTCGAATTGCTCAGCTAGAAATTCGAAATCTATATCGTCTCTGACAGGTATTTTCGACAAGAACCTCCGCCACAAAACCAATCTCTGTTCTTTGTCGGGTAAAGAGAATTCAACGACGGCGTCCAAGCGTCTAGTGAAAGCTTCGTCAATCCCGGCACGCAAATTGGTAGATAGCAACGCCAGGCCGTCGAAACTCTCGAGCTTTTGTAATAGATACGCAACTTCAATATTGGCATATCTGTCATGAGCGTCTTTTACCTCAGACCTCTTGCCAAAAATTGCGTCAGCCTCGTCAAACAGAAGTACGGCATTGACGTTATCCAACTCGGCAAAAATGCGCTCCAGGTGCTTTTCGGTCTCTCCTATATATTTATCAACCACCGTTGACAGGTTAATTGTATAAAGTTCAAATCCCAAAGTTTTGGCTATAACCTCAGCCGACATAGTTTTACCCGTACCTGAATCGCCGGCGAAAAGAGCCGATACTCCTTGGCCCCGCCCGGCTCCGGCCCGCATATTCCATTGACCAAGAACCAGCTCTCGATATTTTACCCTGGAGACAAGATCCCACAGAAGATCTGTAGTGGCTTTTGGCAATACAAGATCGTCAAAATCTACAGCCGGCTGTATTCTGGTGGCAAACTTTTCCAAGCCGGCTGTATTTTCAGACCTTATCGCGTGCACCATAGCTTCTTTGTCGAGTTTTGTCTGCTTGGTTTCCGCATACATTTTGGCGGCCGTGGCTGTCCGCCAGATCTGCTCAAATGACATTCGCTGGCTGGCTGGATTATCCAAAAAAGAAGCTTTATCATGATCGCTCCGATGATCAACGGCCAAATCCCCCAGTATTTTCTCCCAGTACAAGGATCTGTCATCGGACCGAAGAGGCTCTAGTTGGAGCGACAGTGCTACTTTTTTACTCCATCGCGGATCAAAGCTGTGATGCCCATACAGGATAACCGGCACATCCTGTTCGGTAAAAAACCTGATCAAATCCATACCAAATGATTGGTGAGTATTGATAAATGTGTCGACGGGACCCACAATGATACCGGCTTGAATCAATTTGGCTTCACGGCCCGCCACATCGGAGATCAATTGACAGTCTGTGTCCTTCTGGAAACGCAAAGTATCTATTGCCAGGTATGCTAGCCCCGCTCTTTTGAGCCCCAAAAGAGCGATCTCTTTACCCATGCTACCGTGAGTTGTATGCAAATAGATAAAATCAACCCCTGACTTTATCGCTGAGGTAATTTCTAAAGCATGCTTCTCTACCGATTGACTCAACAGGATATTCTCACCGTATTCATATAAAAAATGATCCAAAAACGGAAGGAGTTCATGAGCAGGCGAGTTGTCCCCAAGTAAAAACGCTGTCACTCTATCTGGGACTTTGAGAGATCTCGCTAAAAAAGGCATCTCTTTATCCTCTATTGTGATCAGGCCCCGACTAACCAGCGGTGAATTATTGCCCAATCTTGCACGCGACAAAGGATCTATGACTTCTAGGCCGACGAGTTCAAGCGCCAGGGCAATCGTCGCCCTGCGTTTTGTCACGTCATCATTTAAGTATCCGTAAAGAACTTCGAATTTTCTGTCTACGTCAGGGGCAAGTGCCGTAAGCAACAAAGCTATGTCCGCTGCATCCAAGCCAAAGGACTTTTCCAGCATAACTATGGGACTTGTGAGGGACAGAAGATTTAACTCTTTGATGACTTTGATCAGAGATGACTCTTCGTCTTGTCCTAGGTCGGGGAAAATAGGTGGCCATCCTCCGGCGACAAGAACTCTCTCTACATCCTTTTCCGTTATATAAAGGCCTCTGAAATTATTGTCCGGGTCGTCGTCTACCGCCTTACGTCTTTCAACCGCTTCCTTAACTTGGCTCAAGAGTACCCTCATATAAAAATTAAGTTGCTCCATTGGGAGATTTGGGTACATGTTATCCCTGGGAGCGTCGGGCTTATTGTCTACCATCGGCTGATTGACTGGCTTTGTCATGAGCAACTACACTTTCTTGACCACCAAAACCATGAGTCCTAATCAGAGCACCTTCCTTAGCCAGACTGATATTTATCGGAACGGTCGTAGAAGGCATAGCTACCGTAACGACCAGATCCAGAGAAGCTTTGAGCTCACCTCCGAAAGCTGTCCAAACATCTGATATCTGTCTGTTTTCAACAGGAGCCTTACCGATCTCCACCATAACCGGTAAATTGGCATCAGCTATATTGCCTGAAAGGTATTCAGTAGGGAGGACTTTATGTGGAAGTATGGATATAAGTACGGCAGATAAAAGTCTATGTTCATCCAAAGGCCTTGCGGCATAAGCGGTAATTAAATAGGAGAGACGGAAAAACCTGGGAGGCTCTGTTCTGGCTAAAAGTTCACCAAGCTCATTTCTGGTTTCATAGATACCTACTTGTCGACGGTTGGAGTCTTCACGGATATCATATAAATATAGATTGACTATAGGACTTGTTCTTTTCTGAGCCCAATCTTTTGTGGGCGCTTCAAATGAGACATCCACTCCTGAATCTTGCAAAACTTCCCCGGATAAAAAAGACTCCAGAGCATTGTCCACTTCATGTATCACTTTTATATCCCCTATCACAACAAAGCACGTATGGGACCGCTATATTAAGGTAGTACCGGTATCTGTTCATCAAGGCATCTTTATAAACTCGCTACCGTTTGACGAGATATTTATCCATCCGGGTTTTCAAAACCAATTGCAAATATAACATTTATTTGTCTTTAACTACAAATAAATTCTTTTTACAATCATAAATCAATATGACCGGTTAATTGATCATTTACAGCTAGATAACACCATTTCTCAATGCGTAAGCGACGGCATGACAACGGTTTTTTAATTGAAATCTAGTCGTTACATCATGCAAAATTTTTTTCACCGTTCTCTCTGAATACGCCAGTTCAAGCGCTATCTCAGTCGTGTCTAAACCGTCGGCCAATAGCTTGAGTATCTCAATTTCTCTCTCGGTAAAGCCTTGCACAACCTTACCTGTGGAACGTATAAAATTGCGCTCGGTAACGCTCAAACGCGATAATAATACACCAAGTAGTTGAGGAGTTAGAGCCCCGTTGCCTTTATGAGCCAACGTGACGGCGGCAACAAGTCCCTCGCAGGAAATGTCTCTTCTGGAGATAACAGAGCTTGCCCCCGATTCTATAGCCGCCAACAATCCAAAGTCATCAACGGTAGTTGCCACGACCACCGCCTGGCAGCTGTCAGCGGTAAAACCGCGCACTTTTTGAACAGTTTCTTTATCGATCCTGTCGGTAGCGACAACCGCCACTGATGCCGCTGCGGAGGAATTGACCAGTGTCAATCCGCTTTGGCTCAGCAAGTTGGCTAGACCTATCTGGAGGATCGTATCGGACGCGCTTATATAAGTAGCTATAGAGATCTGTGTTAATTTATGGTCGTCAGTTACCGTCATAGCTACCAATAGCTTATCACCGGATAAAATCTGTCTTCAAGACAGATTTGCAAATAACCTTTATTTGTCCAAATAATAGACTGAAAACATAGCGGATGTTACCTCTAAAGCCGCGTTACAAGCCTACTTACCAAGTTTTTAAAAACTCGGCTCCGTGATAGAGGCTACCTCTCTTTGGAAAAGCTGAAATTCTTCCGAATTGGTGATGGGTAACAGTAAAAGGAGTTTTGCTATGTCACCTTCCACAGCCACTTTCCCCTGCATGAAGGCATCCGCCATATCCAGGTTCCCCATTTGAATTTCGTAAGCGTCTGTATAATGCTCAACCAAAGTTACCTCGGCATTGTCAATCTCACCCAAGTCACAATTAACCAGTTGGCCATCTGCTATTTGCCAAAAATAAGTAGCATCTTTATCGTGCTCCCCCGTAATCCGAAATTGCAAACGAAGATTGACGCCCTCTCGTTTGGGCTGGCTTTGAGCCAAAATCATTACCTGATCAATCCATTCTTTAGTCAGCCATTTTGCCATGGTTGTCCTCCTTGCCATAGGGCAATGCTATAAATGTGGATTATACATTAGGAGTAGATATTGACAAGTTGTATTTTTCTAAAGACCGAACCTGACTCCATATTCATAGATCTTCATCCCTATGAGTCATAATATTTTACTTACAAAGCTATAACCTAAAGAGTCTCATCAAAATCTTTTCACTCATCATACAAGCCAGTCGCTGTGATCCGGTCCTCTGACAACTCGGTCATGTGCTAAATACATAAAAGGTTCCCAAGGTGAGATAAAGAATCGTTATAATCAGCTTTCCTGAAACGGATAAATTCTTCAAGGATAATTTTTACCGTTCCCAAATTGCAATTGTTTGATGTATTCTGTAGTGTTGTAAATAGTAAAGTGATTAATACTACAGATAACAGACCGGCATTTTTGTTGAAGTTGCGATAGTATTTAATCTTATCTCCGCAGATAGGCGTATCGCTAAAAGGGAGCGTGCATATAGATGAGTGTCATGAAACGTCTAACTGGTATAGTCCAGGCCAAAGCCAATAAGGCATTGGATAAATACGAAGATCCGCGTGAAACGCTTGATCTTTCTTATGAAAAGCAGCTTGAACAGCTTCAACAAGTCAAAAGAGGCCTTGCCGACGTAGCTACGGCAAGAAAGAGAATCGAGTTGCAAGCCCAACAATTGCAAACCACAGCCAAGAAATACCAAGATCAGGCGACCCAAGCCGTAGCTCAGAACAGAGAAGATCTGGCAAGAGATGCTTTGAGTAGGAGAGCCCAGGTTGCCACTCAATTGGAACAACTGAAAACTCAGCATGACCAATTGGTAACCCAGGAAGATCACCTCAAAACAACGAGCATGCAGCTACAAGCTAGGGTCGAGGCTTTCAGATCACAAAAGGAAACTTTGAAGGCTTCCTACACCGCTGCTCAAGCTCAAGCTTCCATCGGAGAAGCGGTATCTGGAATTTCCGAATCCATGAGCGATACGGGACTTGCCATGCAACGAGCACAGGACAAAATAGCTCAGATGCAAGCCAGAGCCAGCGCCGTAGATGAGTTGATGGCCTCGGGAGCTTTAGATGATATGTCGGGGTCAAGCGATCCGATACAAGCCGAATTGGACAAGGGATCTCAAAATACAGATATCGAGCTTCAGCTCGCCCAAATTAAAGGTCAGCTGGGAGTAGTCCAGCCGGCACCTTCACCAGAATTGACCAAAGTCTCCTCCGACACTGGAATCGGCTCGGAAGAAGTCGCCGCTTCCCCAGTCGCCGAAGCTTCACCGCCGGCGACAAATGACCCATTCACACTTGACAACTAGGTTGGATCGATCATGATCGTACGCATTCTTCATGACAAGCAGTATCAAATACCGGAAACTTTCGCCAAAAAGCTGGATTCGCTCGACGCTGAGTTAACCAGAGCTATGAATGAAAATGACCGTGGCTTATTTGACAGCAAACTTGCCGAGATAATTGATGCCATACGCAACGAAGGAGAAACGTTACCTCCGGAAAAATTACTGCCATCTGACGTTACGGTCCCGGCCCCGGGATCTAGCCTGGATGAAGTAAAAGAGTTACTGGCAGAAGACGAGCCGGAGCAATAAGAAGTAAAACGGTCAGTCACCAAAACAAGCTATTATATAAATTAGAGGTAACTATATGAAAAGTAAAACGCGTTTTCCAGTTGACAGAGGCCTGACGGGCCGCATGATGTTCACAACTTTCTTGTTGGGACTCCTTTACGCCGTGGTAATAACGGCTCTTATCTTGGCTAAATTAAACGTATCCGTGATACTTGTCATCGCCGCCATAGTGCTGTTTATTCAGTATTATGCTTCCGACAAAATTGCCCTTTACTCTATGGGCGGAAAGTTGGTAACCCGAGAACAAGCTCCGCAGCTTTATGGCGCCGTTGAGAGACTGGTAGCTTTGGCCAATATGCCGATGCCGAAGATAGCTGTAGCTAATACAGACGTTCCTAACGCTTTTGCCACAGGGCGAAACCAAAAAAATTCTGTCGTTTGTGTTACGACAGGACTGTTAAGAAAACTTGAACCCCAGGAATTGGAAGCCGTTTTATCTCACGAGCTTTCTCATGTGGCTCACCGTGATGTAGCGGTTATGACGATTGCCAGCTTTCTCGGAATCGTAGCTGGCTTCATGACCAGAATCTTCTATTTTGGTGAGTTATTCGGAGGTATCGGTGGATCCCGCGGTGGTCGCGGAAGAAATAACTCCCAGGGTAACGCTGCCGTCATCATGTTTATGATGATGCTATTTTCCATGGTCATATATGCCATCAGCTTTGTTCTAGTTCGTTCTCTCTCACGCTACCGTGAACTTGCCGCTGACCGCTCGGGAGCGATCTTGATTGGGCAACCATCCCTTTTGGCATCTGCCCTCGTCAAAGTGAGCGGCGAAATGGCGCGGATACCTGCTACAGATATACGCAAATCTCAGCACTTCAATGCTTTCTACTTTGCCCCCGCTCTTATGAAAGGCTCTAGCGTCTCCACTCTTTTTTCAACACACCCAAGTCTCGAGAAGAGACTTGAGCAGCTCTCAAAACTAGACGCCCAAATGAGAAAAGGTCTTTCTTAGATTATTAGGTAACTGCATCAAAGGCTCACGACTGTCAGTCGGTACCCAACAAGGCAAAAGGCGGTTTTTTTAAAAATGGGTTTCTTGGACGCTCTTCTTGGTAGGACAAAACCTGTATCTGCCAATTTGGACAGGATGTTTCGCATGACCAATGCCAAACTTACTCTGGAAGCGCAGGAGTCCTATCTCCCTACGGGTAAGGCCGGAGTATGCTTTCGTCCCATGGTGGGCAATTCATTTGCCAACGCTGAAGCAGAAATCAAAGAACTTCTCGGCATCGACGACTCCTCTTCATCTGCCACATCTCTCAGCACAACCCGAATGGATCAGAGTGAAGATCAATATGGGTTTAAGTGGATCATTGTCGAATCTGATGATTTTGAAGAATTGGTTACACGGGTCCACTACGTCAACGCCACCTTAAACGACCACGGTTGGAGCCCTCAGCTTCTATGTTCGGTCTTCGGCTTCACCCCCGGAAAGACCGGCTCTTATCAAAACCTGAGCGATATGTATATCGTTTACCTATACAAAAGAGCCACTTTTTATCCTTTTGTCCCCAAAACCGGAGAACATCGCGACAATGAAGCGGAGCTCAGGCTCAAAGAAGAGCTGAAAGAAGACCTGGTTATCGAAAAAGATCTTTCGCAATGGTTTCCCATTTGGGAATTGCCAATACGCTAAGAGAATCTGACTTTTCCGTTTTACGTTTACGTGCTTACTTATTTTCTGCTTTGACGGTTTTATCACCTGTCGATAGCCGCAAGTGGGTAAGTATAATCTCGACTAGCTGATCAGATGAAAACTTTCCATCATAGGACTCATTTACATAAAGACATGCTATCGGATCATTCGGAGGATTTGCGTGCCAATAATTTTCCGCATCCTCATATGAATTTAGCTTAGCGGCTATCGCTAAAAGATTGGGGCGCCCTGGCAATCGCTTACTTATGAATCTTACCCATGTTTCATATCTATCGTAATATAATATTTGTCTCGGATACTTAATCAGGATCCTTGGCATATCGGTTAAAGTATGAATAGCTGCCGGATGGATCCCTATATCAACGCCGGGTTTGATTTTTGTCCCCAATGTATGGATAGGACATTCTAAGTCAACGATAGCAAGAGACAATTCTCGTACTTCAGAAATTTTAGCCTTATCTATAAAGAAACTGTTTTTACTCTTTTCCAAGGTCATCATCTCCTCATCTGCCAGGGCGGCAAAAGTCTTTGGAGTTGCGATACAGTCTTTCAATAAATCTGACAAAAGCATAAAGTCTTTGCGTAAAAACTCTTCAACATCTGTAACCGAATGAAACCATGTACGCACGGGATCCAATAAATAGCGCAACCCAAAAGTCACTACGGCAGATATTTCCGACGAGAATATATTAAAGTCACCGAGGCGCGCCGCATCGATAAAAAGTTTTTTTTCCGCCATGGCAATTTCAGGGTTTGCCATGGCAAATGCGGACAAAATACCATCCTCATCGAGATGGTCCAGAGTAACAAAATTTACCTTGTTATAAATATGCTTTGCTTTTGAAAAAACGCTGCCGTTAAATACTTCCTCCAAGTAAGCGAAAACGATTTCACAAGAGAGATCACGGCGAAAGCGGTGGGGAGTAGGAGAATTCGGCCAATGTGAAAGCGTCAGACGACTTAACTTATTAGGTGATCCATCCACCATAATATGGCTGCGCTTGCTGGCTAGGGAAGGTGGTACGACAACGAGAGGCGCTTTCATGAGCTATAGGCTGACTTTATCAAGTATTAAAGACTGACTTCCAGGACGAGAGGTGCATGGTCTGAGGGAGGGGTCGCCGTATCTGTCCCCTTTTTTCTGGCATCGCGGTCTACGTAAATATTTTCCGATTTCTCAAGAAGCGACTTACTGACCAGCATCAGGTCAATTCTCATACCAAAGTTTTTATGAAAAGATCCCCCTCTGTAATCCCACCAGGTAAACGCCGGAGAGTCCTCGGCCTTTGCCAAAGCCACGTCAACAAGGCCCAAATCAAGCAATTCTTGTAGTTTCGAGCGCTCTCTCTGTGTCACATGGGTGAGGCCTTCGAATTGTTGAATATCAAATACATCAGTGTCTAAAGGAGCGATATTGAAGTCGCCACAAATAAGTACATGACTTTTTGGATCAACTCTTGTTTCCAATAAGCACTTCAATTCCTCCAGCCAGACCAATTTTGCTTCGTAATATTCGCTTCCCACAATACGACCGTTCGGTACGTAAACACACCAAACGTCTATGCCGCCGCATAGGGCCCTTATAAGTCGCGCTTCTTTAGTGATCTCATCTTTAGGTTCTGGGAACCCATATTCCACAGAATCTAAACCGACCTTTGATATTATGGCCACTCCGTTCCACTGACCAAAGCCATAATGGGCACTCTCATAACCTAGTTCTTGAAATACACCAAACGGCCAAATCTGATCAGAACACTTTGTTTCCTGGATGCACAATACGTCAGGTTCATGGACTCTAATCCAGTTTTCGATTCGCCCAACTCTTGCGCGCAATGAATTGACATTCCAGGTGACAAGTCGCATGCCATATCCTATCTTTTAGTTCAATATGTCTATAAGTCTCCGCTAAAGTTTAGACCACCAGAGATCACAGTGATATGGGTGGAAACTTTCCGGTGGTTTATATATCTACTTTGGCGCAAAAACAAATAGGAGCTCCGCTTCGCAAGCCGTCGCTCCCCCGACTGACGCCCTGGCCAGACCCTTTCCGGCTCTTGTCGATAGTTTGGTCATCCTAACTTCCAAATCCAACATGTCACCGGGAACAACTTGCTGTCTAAAGCGTGCTTTATCTATCCCACCAAACAACGGTAGAAGACCGCTGTAGCTGGGATGTGCCAAAACGGCAGCGGCTCCTAATTGTGCCAAAGACTCCACCATCAGCACTCCTGGTAAAGTGGGACGCCCGGGAAAATGACCGCTAAAAAAGTACTCATCCCCTTTTAACTGCCAATATCCCTTGGCGCTTTTGCCGGGGACCAACTTTTCTATTTTACTTACCAACAGAAATGGGGCTCTGTGAGGAATAAAATCCGCCGGGTCAAGGTCGGTAAGTATTTTTTGATTATCAAAAGATTCCGCTACACCTAATTCAGCCATTATTTTCCTCAGAATTTATCTTCAACATCTCGAATTCGCAACCACCAATTCTTGTCTGGTAAATATCTACTTGGCGCCTATCGCCCTGGTTAGAAGGTCTTCGAGCTCAGCGTCATGTATGGCGTGCGAACCGGTAGCCGGACTACCGGCCGGAGCTCTGGTAACATGAACCAATTTATAGTTATCACGCAGTATCTTATGCAATTTTTCGTGCACGAAGAACCATGACCCCATATTCTCAGGCTCGTCTTGCAAGAATACAACATCCTTAGCCGAACCATAGGTCGAGATCAATGAAGCGATTTCTTCTGCCGGCCACGGATAAAGCTGTTCAAGCCTGACCACAGCCGATTTAGAAGAGCCGTCGTCTGAGCGCAGCATGTCGCTACGGGCCAAAGCATCATATGCTATTTTACCGCTGCAGAGTATAATTTTTTCCACTCTGTCTTTACCCGAACCGTTGATAAACCTGGGGTCATCCAAGACTTCAAAGAAATGACCGTTCAATAAGTCTTCCTGCGGTGATCTTGAGTGTTTGGCACGCAAAAGAGATTTTGGCGTCATCACGACCAAAGGTTTGCGGATATTTCTCAATGCCTGGGCCCTAATAAGATGGAACATCTGCGCCGATGTAGTCGGTTGGGTAACGGTGATATTCTGCCCGGCAGAAAGAGCCAGGAAACGTTCGAGACGAGCCGAGGAATGCTCTGCCCCTTGTCCTTCGTAACCATGGGGTAAATAGAGTACGAGAGAAGAAGCTTGGCCCCACTTCTCTTCTGCCGCCACCAGGAATTGATCTATGATAATTTGAGCACCGTTGGCAAAATCACCGAATTGAGCTTCCCAGATAACGAGTGCTTCCGTATTCTCCGTCGAATAGCCGTACTCAAAACCCAACGCCGCGTATTCCGACAAAGTAGAGTCATACACCTGGAAAGACGCGCTCTTTTCGACAATGGGAGATTCCGAGTCGCTTATGGATTCAGCCAGGTGGGCAAGAGGCGTAAAGTCACCACCGTTTTCATAGTCGACCAGCGCGGCATGTCTGTGAGAGAAAGTACCGCGCTTTGTGTCTTGGCCGGAAATTCTGATATTCTTGCCCATACACAAAAGTGTCCCGTAAGCGAGAAGCTCGCCGAGTGACCAGTCTATTTCCCCTTGGCTATAAAGAGCTTGTCTGGAGGCAAGCTGGCGCGCCAATTTTGGATGCAGAGCGAAATGGTCGGGAACCGTATGGAGACGTCCCGCTATCTTATCGAGCAATTCCTTATCTACATCTCTAGCAACCGATAATTTTTCGGCTATGGCTTGCTTCCTATCAGGCAAGTGATCCAGGACGGGAGATGGGATGGATCTTGTTTCATTCAAAGCTGTTTGCAAACGCGCTAAATAATCAGAAAGCGCTTGTTCGGCTTCGACTAACGTGATGTCGCCTCTTTTGATCAACGTCTCCGTATATATTTTTCTTACCGACCTGTGACTGTCGATCTTTTTATACATAACCGGCTGTGTGTAACTCGGGTCATCCCCTTCGTTATGGCCATGACGCCTGTAACATACCATGTCGATCACTACGTCTTTGTGGAAACGTTCCCGGTAAGCCGCTGCTAAATTGGCGGCTTTGTAGCATGCCTCCGGATCGTCCCCGTTGACATGGATGATCAGAGCGGAAATCGACTTGGCAATATCGGTAGCATATCTGGAAGAACGTGCCGATTCAGGCGGAGTAGTAAAGCCTATTTGATTGTTGATGACAAGATGTATCGTTCCGCCGACTTTATAACCTTCCACCTGCGACAGGTTCATGGTTTCCGCCACCACGCCTTGGCCTATAAAAGCGGCATCCCCGTGTACTAGAATCGGCAGCACAGAAAACGGATGTTGTCCGCTTTCCATATCCAGCTTAGCTTTGGTAATGCCTTCCACAACGGGATCCACCGCTTCCAGATGCGAAGGGTTGGAACATATTGTCACGGGCATGGAAAGCCCTTCCCTGCTGATAAATTTACCGGAAACACCTTTGTGATATTTAACGTCGCCCGATCCCTGTACCGTTTCGGGATCAAGGTTTCCTTCAAATTCGGCAAACATCTCCTGGTAAGACTTTTGAGCGATGTTCACAAGCACGTTTAGCCTACCGCGATGAGCCATACCAATGACAGCTTGCGTACAGGAGTAAGAAATAGCCTGATTTAAAATCGTATCCAGTATGACTATAGCCGACTCCGCTCCCTCCAGACCAAAGCGGCGTTGGCCCACATAACGCGTATGGAGGAAACTTTCGAAAGCTTCTGCGGCGTTCAATTGCGCTAGTAGATGCCTTTGCAATTCCGGCTCAATGACCCAATGAGAACCTTCAACGTGACTCTCGACAAAAAGTTTCTCTTCCAAGGAATCAAGATGCATATATTCGATTCCCATATCCCTGCAATAAGCGTCGGTCAGTATCTCCAAGATCGCACCCAGGGTCATTTCATCGCGTCCCGCTAAGCCGAATGTCAAAAAGTGTCTCTCTAGATCCCATATGCTCAGGTTATGGGTAGCTAAGTCAAGTTCCTTGATCATGCAAGGCGCTTTATCGGAAAGGGGATCCAAATTCGCCAATTTATGACCGTGTAAACGGTAATTTTGAATCAGTGTTTTCACACTCACTTGCTTTTCCAACATATTGCGTTCTCTGAACAATGGGCTGCTTGGCTTGTTATCAAGATTAAAAGATGCCGGTTGCTGCTGAATCTGCAAGGAGTCAAATATTTCTTCGTAAAAGCTATCTCGCCCCACTACAAGTTCATGTATCTTCTGTAAAAACATGCCGGACTCCGCACCTTGGATAATTCGATGGTCGTATGTGGAAGTCAAGGTGACAACTTTTCCTATGCCAAGTTCTGCCAACTGTGAAGGATCGGCTCCCTGAAGATCGGCCGGATATGATATGGCTCCGACTCCCACTATTACGCCGGTCCCGGGCATCAAACGCGGTACGGATTGAGTCGTCCCCAAAGTGCCGGGATTCGTGAGCGTAATACTGGCGCCTTGTAGATCATCGGAAGTTAATTTTTGTTGCCTGGCACGCCTGACAAGATCTTCGTAGGCATGCACAAATTCTTGAAAGCCAAGCGTGTCAGCCGCTTTGATAACTGGCACCACCAAATTACGCCTGCCGTTGGCACGCTCCAAATCAATCGCTATCCCGAGACCGATATGGGGATGATTGAATTTACCGGGGTTTCCTTTTCCGTCGGCATCCTCGACAAAATGAGCGTTCAACGAAGGCAGAGTTTTGACGGCTTTGACTATTGCCCATCCGATCAGGTGAGTAAAACTTACTTTTCCTCCGGAGATCCTGGCCAGATGCGAATTGATGATCTGGCGGTTGACTTCCAACAATTTAGCCGGGACGGGGTGCACACTTGTAGCGGTAGGAATGGCCAGGCTGGCTACCATATTATCTACGAGCTTTTTGGATCCGCCCCTGATAACTTCCACCTCCGGATCGGGGATAAAAGGCTCCGATCTAATGTCTGCCTTCCCCGTCGGCGTCATCTTTC
>JAJZMK010000027.1 GCA_021798275.1 Actinomycetes bacterium
AAAACGTGACGACAAGATCGAAGTTTTGATCTTCCATGTTCGTCCAATCTGGCAAAAGCTATCCGACAACTATAGGCTAAACAGTTTTTCCTAAAAAAGAGCCGCAATCATGTGTTGCGGCTCTTTATTTATTAATGCCGTAAGAGATTTTTATAAAAAAGTAGTTGGCCTGACTACCTATTATTTGGCAACCTCTGAAAATGGGATAAAATATCAAAGCATAAGGATTACTTTGCGGTCATCGTTATCGTAAAATGAGAGTATACGGTTTGTCTTTTGGAGTCACATATGTGCAACTACAGCGGAGTGTGTGTTGATCAGTCTCTATTTTAGGTGTCTACAGTGAAGCACGTATGGTCAAAGATGAAAAATAAATTCATACATTTGGATGCGGTCGACTGGGATATATATCTTTACGGTCTGTCTGCCGTTTTTGCTTTTCTGACAGTTCTGGCGGCCGTCTCTACCGATTATAGAATATGGGGAGTTGTAGCAGGGTTTTCCTATCTGGCGGGCCTGCTCGGCTCTCTTGTGATTAAGTTTTTTCTCCGGAAAAAGACTCCGCCGTTTTATCTTGGGGTAGAGTCCTCCATTGATGCCGCTTCCAAAAACGACGGTGAAAACAGCCCTTCTTTAGGCTACGAAGGAAGCGGTAGTAAGGAGACTTCTCTTTTGGAGTCTCCCAGCATATTAGATACCAGTATATTAAATAAAAGTTTTTCTATTTCAGGAAGCACTTACAGCACAGATTCACATAGCCAATCGGTTTCGGAGACACCGGTACACCTATCAGATCGAAAAGTACGGTTTCTACGTTATTTTCTACTTGTTTTCGTTCTCTTTACGTCACTTTTAGCTCCTCTTGTGACGGAATTGATTTTTAGCGCTAATGCCGATCCCGGTGCCAACGCGCAGCCTGAGGTGGCGGTGATCGAAAGAGCCGGAGATCGTTTGATGGCCGGGCATGACATCTATTTGAAAAGACCGACCTCGGTCGGAGTATCGCCGCATTCTGATAATAAGAATATCGACTCCTCTTCCTATTTCCCTTACTTGCCTTCAATGGCAATTTTCGGCCTCGCCAATGCCGGCAATTTGCCTCCGGAGTTCGGCGATGCGAGATTGTTACTTTCCATCTTTACCGTTGCGGTGGTATTGTACGCCCTGAAGCTGCTTAGTGTCCCCTGGGATAGCAAGGTTAGGATTTTGCAGATATTTCTAATTTTGCCGACCGGAGCACTCCCGCTCGTAACCGGTGGAGACGATTTACCTGTTTTGGCCTTGATGCTTCTCGGCATTGTCTATTCCTTCAGGAAAGAGCCGGTCCGGGCCGGATTGGCGATAGGGCTGGCGACAACTTTGAAATTTACCGCTTGGCCTTTGGCATTTTTGTTGTGCTTTGTAATAAGGGGCAGGGAAGACAAGCCAAGCTATATAAAGTTTATTACTGCCTTATCGGCCGTGCTAATTCCGGTTTTATTGATAGCTATAGCTCCAAGTCCAGAGTCGTTTATGGTCAATGTAATACGTTTCCCCCTCGGCTTGTCGAAGGTGTCCTCTCCGGCAGCCAGCCCTCTCTTGGGTCAGGTTCTGGTGAGTATTTTTCACGGCGAGAAAAAAGCGGTTACTTATATGCTGCTAGGTATAGGTATCCTCGCTGTAGTGCTGATGTTCATCAAATACAGGCCGAAAAACGTTTCCGAGGCGGCTAGATTTGCCAGCTTTGTAATGTTCTTGGCCACTGTTTTGGCTCCGGCCACCAGGTTCGGATACCTAATTTATCCAGTCAATTTGTTTACCTGGTCATTGTTTTTAAATAACGGAGGCAATCGCCATATTGTGATCAGTGAAGACGAAAGCAAGTCCGATCAATCTCAGCTGGCGTCGTTTATCTCATAGATCGTAATTTTGGCCAAAGTCTCTGTAGAGTTTTGATTGGAGCCGGCCAGTGCGGGTGAGATAAGGGGAGTTGTCTTTCTGATTACTATTCCTATTCCCCAGTAAAAGCTGTCAGAACTTGGTATGGTTGACAGCAATTCGACTCCGGAGCCGGTTGAAGGCGCATCCACACTGGGCAAAGACCACCCGTCATGGGAAAGTTCGACCTTGAAGAATTGTTCAACTTGTTTCGGCGAAGCCGGTATCGAGATGGTGATGTTGGCGTTATATAGAGACAGTTGATTTGAGCGCTGAAAGCTCTTTATGGATGAACCTTCCGGTATGACAATATGGGAAGTTACATCGGTTGGTGGTTGCTGGTTCTGTTTGATTTTGGCAATGATAAAATTAGCCGATTCTCCCGTTAGCGGTTCTCCTTTTAATTTACCTAAAATGATTGAGTTCTTGCTACTCTGCCCGCTTCCGGCCAGTGCCAGGAGCCCTCCGCCAACCGTGACCAAAACAGCCAATCCCAATACGATAAGAGCCGGTCCGGGTTTTGGCTGGCGAAAACCCGTTACCGTTTTGTCCGGAGAAGATCTCTTTTTACTTCTCTGATCTGAAATTGTGGTGGTTTCATCCATATTCTTTTTGTCTTTCTTACTATAGATATCCATGATAGCTGAGATCGCTGTGGCTTTTGGATCGCAATTTTCATAAACAAAACTCCATATGAGCATTTGAGAGCACTTGAGACCAAGGATTCATATTATAGAGTGAATATTTTTTATAGGGTAGTTTCTCCGAAAACAGGCCTCTATTTGGTGTCGTAAGGGTTTGTGATAATTATCATAGAAGACCTACCTTCAGGCACCTACTCCGGTTTTTTTATCTTGGAATTGCTCTCTGTTATGGTGATCTGCTGTTAAAATAGTATATGGTCAAAATTGATAATTATTTAACTTCTAAATCCATTATCGATACCAACAGTGACCAAGTACAAAACGATCAAGTTTCACCTCCTGCTGCGAGCGAAGAAGATCACTCATCTTTAGATAGAGAGGTCAAATCTCCTGAGGTGCTATCTGAGATTTCAAACAAAATCTCCGAAGATGAGCAATTTACAATTTTGGAAGAAACGGTAGCTCACCTGGAAGAGCAGTTAGCGCTAAGAGACGGTGATCAGGCAAAAGCCGTTATCACTAAAGCTTACAAATTGGCCAAATCTGCTCACAGCGGCCAGTTCCGCTTGTCAGGAGAACCGTATGTATCTCACTCGGTGGCGGTAGCAAAGATAGTGGCGGAGCTCGGTTTGGATACCTCTACGGTTGCCGCCGCCATCTTGCATGACGTCATAGAGGATACCGACATTACCAAGGAGCACATCGAGGGAGAATTCGGTTCCGTAATAGCGGAATTGGTGGACGGAGTAACCAAACTTGATAGGTTACACTTTTCATCAAAAGAAGCCCAACAAGTTGCCACGGTTAGAAAAATGCTCGTTTCAATGGCCAAAGACTGGCGGGTTCTCGTTATCAAATTATGTGACAGATTGCATAATTTGAGAACTATTGCGGCAATGCCGGAATGGAAACAGCAACGCATAGCCAGGCAGACTCTCGATATCTATGCTCCTCTGGCTCATCGGCTGGGAATGGAGGAGATCAAGTCAAGTTTGGAAGACTTGGCATTTCAAACACTTCACCCAAAACGTTATCTGGAAATACAGCAGATGGTGACCACAAGAGCTCCTCAGCGCGAAGCTGAATTAGTCCAAGTGATAGAGATTATTAAAGGTAGGTTGGCCGCTCTTGATATCAATGCCGTCGTTACCGGCAGACCAAAACACTTGTGGAGTATCTATGAAAAAATGGTTGTGCGGGGTAAAGAATTTGACGAAATTTATGACCTGATAGGAATCCGGATTATAGTCAACAGCGAGAAAGACTGTTGGGCGGCACTCGGATCGGTGCATTCTCTCTGGCCGCCGGTACCGGGCAGATTTAAAGACTATATCAATCAACCCAAGTTTAACCTTTACCAGTCTCTTCATACCACGGTAGTGGCTCCGAAAGGAAAGCCTATCGAAATTCAAATCCGGACAGAAGAAATGCATAAAAGAGCCGAATACGGAATAGCTGCCCACTGGGAGTATAAAGAGACGGCGGTAAGTAAAAATACCCAGGTGGCTCAAAAAGAAATGGCTTGGTTGGAGCGGATCATCGACATGAACCGCTATACCCCTGATCCGATCGAGTTTTTGGAAACACTCAAGCTCGACTTGCAGCAGGACGAAGTTTTTGTCTTTACCCCAAAAGGTGCGATAGTGACTTTGCCACCTAAGGCCACTCCGGTAGATTTTGCCTACGCTATCCACACGGAAATAGGTCATAGATGTGTGGGGGCTAAAGTGGACGGCAGACTTGTGCCACTTGACTTTGAATTGAAATCAGGTCAGACCGTCGAGATATTTACTTCTAAGCTGCAAAATGCCGGCCCGAGTAGGGACTGGCTTTCCATAGTTGTCTCTCCGAGAGCGCGAAATAAAATACGCCAGTGGTTCTCCAAAGAACGAAGAGAAGACGCCATCGAAAGCGGTAGGGATGAATTGATCAAAGCCCTGAGACGCGAAGGTTTACCGATACAGAAGTTGCTGACCCCTACGGGCTTGGCTCCGATTATCTCCGCTATGGGTTATGATAATCTCGAAGCCCTATTTGCCGCCATCGGAGAAGGCCATCACTCCGGACTAGGGGTAGCCCAGCGTATCGAGCGGGAAATGTTCTCGGGTGAAAGTGACGGCGATCTGCCTACTACCATAGGCAATATACGTCAAAGTACAAGAAAATTTGAGGACTATGCTTTCAGAAGCAAGGCACAGCACAGAGGTGTCTATGTGGAAGGTCTCGACGATATCGTAGTCAGACTTTCCAAATGCTGCTCTCCCGTGCCCGGAGATCCCATAATAGGCTTTGTCACGAAAGGACACGGCGTCACGGTTCACAGAGATGGATGTGTCAACGCCCAGGTTTTAGCTGCCGAGCGCGGAGAGAGGCTAATTGAGGTTGAATGGGACGCCAGGCGTTCGGGTACCTTTATAGGCCAGATAGAAGTAAAAGGGTTGGACAGATCCAACCTTTTGGCAGATGTCGTCAAAGTCTTGGCGGAACATCATGTAGGCATAGTTTCCTCCGTGTCACAGCTTAGCCCGGCGCGTATTTCGCTGATGAAATTTGAATGTGAGTTTGCCGATACTCTCCATCTGGAATCCGTGCTTACCGCCATCCGTCAAATCGAAGGCGTATACGATACTTACAGGTCTTTTCCCTCTCAAGCGCGCAATGATGCGGGGTATAAAAACCGGTAGAACGATCACCTATAACGGGTGTAGTAGATAAGCCCTTCGTACCAAGAGTTAGGTGACTCTTTTCTGAAAGCTGCTATATTCCGGCATCAATTATCATGTATCTGTAATTACAGATACTAACTAGATCTCTTTGATTTCGGTTATGTATTTTTGCAATTTCATAACTTTACCGTTTATCCTTCGTCTCGTCAAAGATATAGGAATATA
>JAJZMK010000091.1 GCA_021798275.1 Actinomycetes bacterium
GTCTATATCCAAAGATGTCTCAGATTGATACTTTCTTGTTCTAAACCATTACCTTTACTAAGTTCATGGGCTGCTATAAGTAACTTTGTCAAAAGCAAAATCTTCCTTGCTTTTCATTTTCTATCTAAGTGATTGAGGTCTATTGGGCAATTTCCTTACATATAGGTCTCAAAGATTTTAAAGTCAGATTATAGGTAGTGCCGGAGATCACGTTTCCATAAGAATACGTTTAACAAATAGCTGGAACGGGTGAGAATGAGTAGTACAGATTGACGGTGCCGGACTTCCCTTGATGAGAACTCTAGAAATACCTAATTATGCTCTCGTCTACCGACATCTGTCAAACCGGTAAAGCACCTTAAAAACAGATACCTCTACAAAAAATAATAACGCTATCGATAAACCGTTTGGCTGCAACTCATAGGTGTCTATAAAAACACAGCAACCCCCGTTTAACACATTGGTACGATATGTTTCATATCCAAAGATATGCCTTTCATATAAAGCATTGCATAAGAATATTGTTAGGTAGTCAGCAACGAATCAATTGAGCTTGTAGACAATTCCAACGGCAATTGATGGTTACCTATCTTGTTCCATAGTAGTTTGTAAATTGTTCGCTCTGCCGGCTCATCTAAACCGCTGCCATGTGATCTCAGACAGGTACTTTGCCAAGTCCTCACTATAAATAGCGCCTAAAACCAAATGTCTATGCGAACTCAGGCTAACGCCCAGACCTTAGTTGCCGGAACCATACAGACCGATTGTCTACGATTGCTATACCTAAGAGCTAGAACTATGTACCGTGGCTCCCCACATGATTTCGGCATTGAAACAAGAAAGCGGTTCGACACTATAGTTTGCCTACTGCATTTAACTCATCAATACCATGTGCTTCAGCTGGTCTGAGGCTTCAGAATAGTACCTAATGCAGTAGGTATCACCATAAAAAATTTAAAAGGTTCCCAAAGACTCAAAAAGAGTATGTCTGGCCAAAGCCTATTGAGAGTACTGCCTCTTTTTGGAACGACTGCGGAAAATACCGGCCATCAACAGCAATGTTACTGCCGAAATTAGTAGAGGCGCTCCGAGTTCGATCTTGATCTTGCTACTTAGTCCTGTTCTCATAATCAAAGTTAAACACATGCCAAGAATACAAGCGACAAGACTAAGTGAAAATTGCATGCGTTCATTATAAGTTAAGCTGCTTTTAGTCATATCCCTTTACTCCTAATCCATCATACTTGAAAGCCGCTGTGCAGACAGAATAATCGTTGTTGAGATCCATTATTATAGCAATAGTCGCTATATCAGATTACTATTAGGCCGACATAGAGCGAGCGAGACCCCTTTTCACCAGATGTCAAACTCATTTCATAAATACCTCTGAGCCGCTACATCCAGACTCCCCGTGCAAGTACTGATGAGATAGGACACTCTCTCCCTAAATAAAGGAGAATACAGATATGGAAAGATAAAGGAAAAAGAAGGTTCACTGATAATTTGACCAACAGTTTTTGAAAAAAGACTCTAGTCAGACTTAGTTAGAAAGCAAGTAATTTATCTCTAGAAAAGGTTGTAAACGAATTAGGTATTCGAAAAGCAACTCTATTAAACCCGAGTTCAAAAGCCGTAAAGAAAGACAGCAAGATCTAAAAGGCGATATTGATTTAGTTTATAGAAAACCTCAAGGCTTTCTATAAAGAGAGTGGGCCTCTAGAAAATGAAGAAAGAAATCTCAGAAACTATTTTTCTCACCTTTTTATAAAAGAGCCCGGCGAGGACTGATTTATCGCTTCATCGAGACAAGAAGGCCGATAACTAAGTTTTTCTTCTCTATTTGATATGTCGTATCTCACGTTCTGCCTATTACAATTACATATGAAAGAACTTGAGATTTACAACAAATTCACAAAACCGTGAAGAGCTAAAGGTATGCGTACTAAAAGCTCATCAAACCACAAGAGGTATCTATGGAGCTTTTAGGCGACACGAGAACTTTAGCGACAAGGCGTTGATATTTCTTTAAAGCAACCGCTAGGACGCTAATGCCTGATCTTTCAATCAAAGGGCCAAAGGACGAATAAAAATCATTACGACAAGATATAAAAGATACTAGTAAGTCTTATGTTTTAACATCCTTGTGCAAACTTTGAGATGAACTTTGCTTCGGAAGTTAGATGCTGTTTTTGTAAAATTTTAGATACATTTATTGTCAACGTGCAATTTTCATAGATAGAGACTTCTTTATGATTACTACCGACTACATATAATGTATTGCCACATACATCGGCTTTCCCAGTGGTACTATGATGCCCCCATTTAAACTCAAGTACATATAAAAGCGAGTTTTCCATACATAGGGCAGTTACAGGCGCCATCGGTTCAGTGTCATAAACCCTGACCAATTCTCTCCCGTTTGGTGGAGTTACATTTACGTTAACTTTCCCGCCTGCACTATGCACCAAACTTGGTTTGGTATAAAGGTCAATAGATACTGAAGCGTTAAGTGGAACAATAGCCTGTCCGCTTCTGGGATTTAGGTATACCGTATCTGAATCAACTCTGAAATACGTTATGTATGGATTTGAACCTATCGCAAATGTATAAATCAGTTGTGCTAGATAGGCACGGACCTGGTTAGTTTTTATCGTTACCGTTATGTCATTGTAAGCATGTCCGTTGGCACTGTTGAAAAACGATCCTGTTGAAGTAACTTTCTCTTGCTTATCTAGATGACTCCTAATAAATAATTCTAAGGCCTGCTTTGTCATATCCACTAAGTAAAATGCATGTATGTCTTTTAAATCGCCGACGGCTTCCGTAGGGACATTTGCGGGAAGAGCTGCGGGTCTGGATTTTAGCTTCTTACTATGAGCCGGAATAACGGCTTTATGGAATATCTCTCTGGCAAATTGTAATGCCTGTGTAGTAGGTTGTTTGGTAGGCAAAGTTCCGTCTGCATAAGCAGTAGAGCTTGATACAAAAAAACATAGAAGAGCAGCTGTTGCGGCTATAAGTGATATTTTTGCAATATAGCCTTGATGGTTAGCGATAACTTTCATACTAATTTTACACTATCACTTTTTGATTTTCCGGAGTGATCACGCTATACTGATTTCGATTGCTTTATACAAAACATAATCATTTACTAGCACTTATATCATACTCCTTATAACTGTAAGGACAACGACACAAAATAGAAGGATTGATAATGGACAATTCCCGTGACCAAGAGCCTCTAGAAGAATCGGAAGCTTTAAAGAAATACATAAGAATAGCAAACGACTTCGAAAAGCTTTTGAACAATACTCCTGCGTCCCAATACGATCTACCTACACCTTGTAGTGATTGGAATATCTCTGCTCTGATATGTCATGTATTCAACACCCATTTTAGCGTTGCGTCACAGGCCACTGAACTGGAAGCTCCTCAGGCAAACCCAAACAACGATTTGGGTCAACAATGGGAAACCGCCAAAACTTCAATCATAGAGTTGCTGGCAAATCCGGACAGCGCCGCCAAAGTGATCAGCGGAATGTTTGGAACGCAAAGTTTTGAATCATTGGCGGGAAACTTACTCTGCGCTGATTTGCTTTTCCATACATGGGACTTAGCCAAAGCTACCGGCCAGGATGATCTTCTCGATGTAGATGCTATGGCCCAGACCTTATCTTTTTTGGAACCTCTTGATGAAGCTATACGTCGGCCGGGAGGTTTTGCCCCAAAAATAACTCCCTCAGAAGGTGATGACCTCCAAACGAGATTTCTCAACTTCGGTGGTCGTTCAATAAACTGGTCAGCCTAATTTATACCCATAAATTACGAGTATTTTTGAGATGCCTCCTTTTACAGAAGCAGATAGGCTCGGATACAGGCAAATCAAACAGAATTGCTCCTACGAAATAGGGCTACCCAAAGCGATACCTTTTATGTATTGAATAGAACTTCCACAACTTTGCAAAAACAATTTCCCTGTTTTTACAAAGAAGAATCTACTTTCCCATACTGATGTATATTGACTAACGTCGTTTAAAAAGATATAACGATAATTGTATATTATATCGTAGTACGTTATAATCGTATTACGATATAATATACTTATGCACTATTTCCCCTCCGATAAAAATTTAGTCAAGAGAGGAAACCGGGTATCACTTACCATCACAAGACAAAGGATTACTTTTATATCAATCCTTGCCGTGGTAATCGGTATCGTAAGCGGTCTGGGAGCTTTTTTGGTAGTTCACTTGGTTGGCTTAATTTCGAACTTGGCCCTGTTGCACCGTATAGGTTACAATCTCCCCAATTTACACAACTACCACCCGAATTGGACATTGATACCGACGGCACTGGCTGGCGGGGCGGCGGTATCGGCCATTGCCAAATTTGCACCAATTATCAAAGGGCACGGAATCCCTGAATCCATTGAGGCAATTCTGCAACACAAAAGCCGTATCAAACCGCGCTCTGCGATTGCCAAACCCGTTTCCGCAGCCATCGCTATGGGAACCGGCGGACCTTTCGGAGCCGAAGGACCAATCATCGTTACCGGTGCCGCTATCGGATCGTTGCTTGGCCAGCTTTTACCCGTCTCAACTTCGGAAAGGCGTATTCTGCTTGCTACCGGTGCAGCGGCCGGTATGGCCGGTATCTTTGGTACACCACTAGCGGCTATTATGCTCGCATTTGAATTGCTGCTTTTTGAACGCTCCCTTAGAACCCTTGTACCATTAATGGTTGCCTGTGGCATATCTGCAGAAATACATAACTTACTGATCACGAGCCAACCTTTATTCGAGTTACATCACGACGTGCAAGTGCCCATAGATCAACTACCTATCTTCCTCATTACAGGCCTCATGGCCGGAATATTGGCTGTTTGCATCAATAAAGGACTGTTTGCTTTTGAACGCGGCTTTCGGAGATTGAATGTGCCTGATTTTACCAAACCAATCTTGGGCGCATTGGGGTTCTCACTGATCGGCTTAGTAGTACCGGGGTCGCTGTCTGTAGGATATTGGGCTATCACTGATGCTGTTAACAACCGTTTTCTCCTTGGCACGGCTTTGATTTTGATGATAGGGAAATTATTCTCCTGGCAAATAGCCCTAGCTTCTGACACCTCAGGAGGCACACTGGCTCCCATGTTGATCATAGGGGCGACACTGGGAGAAGTTATAGGCATAATAACTTCTCACATTTTCCCCGGACTACACATATATCCCGGCTATTTTGCCATAGTGGCGATGGGTGTAACATTTGGGGTAGGAACCCGTGCTTTGTTTACCGGAGCTATCTTTGCTGCTGAAGTAACGGGGAGTTACGATCTTTTAATATGGCTCTTTATAGCTATGGTTATCGGCGAATTGTTTGCTCAA
>JAJZMK010000030.1 GCA_021798275.1 Actinomycetes bacterium
CATACTTGCCAGCGCGATTGACTTAAACGCCCCGGGAAAATACCTCAATTGGTCGATTTTCCAGGTATCGGTTTCCAATCTGGTCTTGATTCTGGTCATGATCATCATCTTTGGACTGGCACTTTTGATACCTTTCCCCAAGCACAAGGAAATCCCTCCGGACGAAACCTTAGAAGCCGGTGAAGAAGCGGGGGATTTGAAAGCTGAAAGTGAACCCCCGGCTCTGGCCGGTGTTTCCAAAGCCGCCGCAGCAGATGACACCTCCTCGATGTGGACGGCTAAAATTCGAAACTTTGGTTTAAAAGTTTTACCGCCGGGAAAATTACTGCCAGACCACCAACCGGCTTATGTATCGTCATGGATATATGTATTCGGAGTAGCCAGCATCGCTGCCCTGGGCATGGCTATCATATCCGGATTCACCATAGCAATAGGCGGTCCGGACTGGTGGCACTCCAATCCGGTCGGACATTTCTTTAACTCGATGCACCTTTGGAGCGTAGAGCTGTTTATGTCGCTTCTCGTCATCCACTTATGGGGAAAGTTTTGGATGTCGGCTTGGAGAGGGAAAAGAGCTCTGACATGGATGACGGGAGTGGTAGCTTTTGTAGCCTCCGTTGTGGAGTGCTTTACCGGTTACCTCTCGCAACAAAACTTTGATTCCCAATGGATATCTACCAACGGTAAAGACGCTATCAATGCCACGGGGCTGGGCGCTTTCTTTAACCTAATGAACTTCGGACAGATGCTGATGTGGCATATCGTCCTGATTCCCATAGTCTTAATAGCGATCGTGGGCGCACACGTCTTACTGGTTAGAGTAAGAGGGGTTTCTCACCCACTGCCGCAAAGACACATCTCTTTTGGGCCAAAAGGGGCAGCAGAAAGAGCGAAAGCCAAAAAAGCCGATGCTTCTTCCTGGCGGGGTCCGCTTCGCAGGTATGATATCGCCAAAGAAGCCAGCGCGGCTTTCATGATCATTTTAATTTTGGTAGTTCTCCTGGCCAGCTTGCTGTCTTCTCCCGACATCCCGTCCGTGACAGTATCTTCGTGGGCTAAAGTGGCTCCGGCCGATTTTCTGGGAACGGCCACCAGTGAGTTAGACGGCACCAGTGAAACAGCGATATACGGTCCGCCCTATAACAATAACAGCGGCTACGTACAAAAAATAGGCGTATCTTGGCAACGGTTGGCAGGCGTATTGGAGCCAATCAATGCCGCTGATACTTTTGTTTTGAATCCTCTGACTAAAGAAGCCGTCACCGATCCTCAACTTCGCTCAGCTCTGGCGCGCTACAAAGCAGCCGGAGAAAGACAGCAGGTTACCTGGGCCAACAACTACTCTAAGGCCTTAGAAAAAGTACATTTTGTAAACGGAACGCCTATATTGCCGAAAGCATCGGACGGTCCGGTTCCAATTATGTTGACAGCTGAGTTAAAATTGGCCAGATCCGGAGCACTTGACACAGATCTCATCTCCAATAGCGACTTCTATGGAAGCAACTTCACCAAGCCACTCCTCTTCCTAGAAGACGGGCAATACTTCTCAAATCTGGCCAAAGCCCAACACATGACCGGTTCACAGTGGGGAGTCATGAATGAATCTGGCAGCTATCCGGGACAGCCTTGGCTGTGGCTCTATACACTGTGGTATCAGGTGCCTGGATTTTCCTCGTCTGCAAACGTAGACTTAATCGCCATCTATCTGACCGGTATAGCCACTCTTTTACTCTTACTAGTCCCCTTTATCCCCGGACTTAGGGACATACCAAGGCTTGTTCCTATTCACCGTTTAGTTTGGAAACATTGGTATAAATCCCAAAATGATGTCGCTCCGACACAACCGAGTGCGACTCTGGCAGTAACAGAACCTGGTGCAGAAAGCAACAACGAGTGATCATCTAACATAAGCATCCTTGATCTCTGCGGAATAGATTTTGCAGAGATCAAGCCTTGAGCCAGCGGACTTAGTAAACAAAAACATAACCTTATAGTTATGAAGGTTATGTTTTTGTTTTTAACCGGGAAATAATGTGGACAGGATAGAGATTAACTCTTTGGAAAATGACTTGTCCGAAGCGGCGACCTCAATGGGCAAAATTAACTGTTGGATATCTTGTTTATAGACAGATTTTGGATAGAGCCTCTGCAGTCTCACTTTTACCGAAGCCGGCATCTTGATAGGCGATAGCCGGGCCGTGGCTCTCTTTTTATTATCTCCATATGAGCTATATGCCCTGTTTGGCACCACGGAAAGCTCTTTGATGCCAAGCTTGATACATAATACCCGTAAATTGGCTATTTGGAGCAATTCCAGGGCCTCCTCGGGAGGCTGACCGAATCTGTCGCGCCACTGGAGGTAAATGTCTTCCACTTCCTCTTCGGTCCTCACGTTAGCCAAAAGGCGATAAGCCTCCAGCCGCAAATCCTCCCGCTCTATGTAGTTCTCGGGAATATTAGCTTTGACGGCCAATTCCATTTTTAGATCAGCGGGTTGCTGGACTTCTTCACCTTTCAGTTCTCCGATAGCTTCGGCCACCATGCGGATATACAGATCATAACCCATGGCCGCAATATGTCCGGACTGGTCATTGCCAAGCAGATTACCGGCCCCTCTGATTTCCAAATCCCTCATGGCAATCTTAAAGCCGGCGCCCAAATCTGTCAGCTCTCCTATAGTTCGTAAACGCTCGTAGGCTTCTTCGGAAAGCACTTTATTATGAGGATAGAATAGATATGCGTAGGCTCTTTGGCCGGAACGACCGACTCTCCCCCGCAACTGATGCATTTGCCCCAGTCCTAACAGATCAGCTCTGTCCACCACCAGAGTATTGACGTTCCCCATATCAATGCCGGATTCGACGATTGTGGTACAGACCAGAACGTCATAGGAACGGTCGGCAAAGTCCATGATAACTTTTTCCAAAACCGCTTCATCCATCTGACCGTGAGCAATGGCTATCCTGGCTTCTGGCACCAAGTGAGACAGATCGGTTGCCGTTTTTTCTATATCCTGCACTCTGTTATGGACATAGAATACCTGTCCCTCGCGCAACAGTTCTCTTCTGATAGCTTCAGAAACCGCCCGAGGATCGTATTCACCTACATAAGTCAAGATGGGCTGACGCATTGCCGGAGGGGTATCTATCACCGACAAATCCCTGATCCCAGTCAGCCCCATTTCCAAAGTCCTCGGAATGGGGCTGGCCGTCAAAGTCAGTACATCCACCCCGACCGACATAGCCTTAATTGCTTCTTTGTGCGATACCCCAAAACGCTGCTCTTCGTCAATTACCAAAAGTCCGAGTTTTTTCCACTTGATATTTGCCGATAGCAGAGCGTGTGTCCCGACAATCAGGTCTACCTCGCCGGAAGAGACGTCCGCCACGACTTTTTTTTGCTGAGCCGGAGTCAGGAATCTGGAAAGCATTTCTATCCTGATGGGATACGGTGCAAACCTTTCCGCAAAAGTCTGGTAGTGCTGCTGAGCCAGCAAAGTCGTAGGGACCAGAACTGCGGCTTGACGTCCGTCCTGGATGGCCTTGAAAACCGCCCTGAGGGCAACTTCTGTCTTGCCGAACCCCACGTCTCCACAGACCAAGCGATCCATGGGAACGTCCGACTCCATATCGGACTTTACTTCTGTGATGGCCTGCAATTGGTCCGCTGTTTCCAGATAAGGAAAAGACTGTTCCATCTCTGTCTGCCAAGGGGTATCTGGCGAAAAAGAAAACCCCGGGGTATGTAACCGTCGTTGATATAGCACCACCAATTCCTGGGCTATCTCCCTTACTTTCTGTCGGGCCCGCGACTTTTGCCGCTGAAACTCGCCTCCGCCCAAACGATTTAGAGTCGGTTTCTCTCCGCTTGTATAAGGGGTGATGACGTCGATCTGATCAGAGGGAACGTATAATTTATCGTCCCCTCTATATTCCAGCAGAAGATAGTCGCGTTCTGAACCGGCCATCTGGCGTTTGACCATACCCATAAAGCGCGCCACGCCATGTACGTTATGTACGACAAAACTGCCGGGCTTTAGGTCATCGAAAAAACTCTCTACCGCTCTCTTACGCTGTTTTGGCACGCGATGAGGTCTTTTCCGTCGCGTTATATCGGGTTCACATAATATAGCTAACTTACAGGTATCAAAAATAAACCCCTGTTCCAGCTGCTGTGTCACTATGTTAATGAGTCCTTTTTTAAACTCCGGATTACTTTGACGCCCAGATCCTTCCTCTACCTCGAAAAAAGTAGTTAGGTCGTTGATCTCCAAGCCGACTTCTGAAAAGATTTCCCCAAAGCGCCTGGCCGAAGAGGGGAGGTCAGCACAAACCACGACTGTATAATTTTTTTTGCACAACTCGCGCACTTTATCAAACAATGGCGCCGGATCACCATGAACTACCGGCCATGGTGAAGAGTTAAAAACTGCATGAGCCGATGGATCGGCGGTGGCAAGTAAAGTAGCGGATTTGGCAACGGAATCGCTGAGTAAAGCGTCGAAATTCAAATGCAAACGGGGCAGGTCCTCATCGGCACTGACCCCCCAAGTCTGTCCTAAACTGGAAGCTATGGCGGACTCTTCGTCGATAATATCCGTCGCTCTATCGAGCATCCGTCGCGGTTCTATCAGGACTACCAGATCATCCTCACCAAGCAAAGCCGGGAGGAGCTTTGGATCTTCGTCAAACCACGGCAGGAAAGACTCCAGGCCGTCGAAAAATTCGCCGTTTGCTATTTGTTCAAATTGTTTTTGGGCAAAGCTTGCCCTATCGGCAATCTCCCCGGCTTTCTCCCTGATAGATGGCGATAAAATAAATTCCCTGGCCGAATAGAGGCACACTTCGTCGAGTTCTCTCACGCTCCGCTGGTCGGCTACGTCAAAAACTGTCAATCTGTCGATTTCATCTCCGAATAAGTCAATACGTATTGCCATTTCCTCAGTTGGAGGATAAATGTCAACGATTCCACCTCTTATGGAAAATTCTCCCTTGTGTTCGACTTGATATTCGCGCCTGTAGCCGAAATTCACAAGTTGCCCGGCCAACTGATCTATATCCAATTGTTGGCCTAAGGATAGAAAAATGGGGTTGATGTCACCGATGTTCGGACAAAGCCTTTGTAGGGCAGCCCTGACGGAAGCCACTACGACAAGGGGGGTGTCGGAGCGTCCTTTTCCTTCGGCAAAAGCAATTATATCTCCGCCTGTATCGCCCTGAGATGAGGACCGGGGAAAATTGGCTTCCCTTAATTTGAGTTCAAATAAAACTTTCAGCCTTTCACCCATAGTATCCATGGTCGGTGAAATTCTCTCAAAAGGGAGGGTTTCCCAAGCC
>JAJZMK010000052.1 GCA_021798275.1 Actinomycetes bacterium
CGCGAAGTGGAGACTTTTTTACGCAATTTCCTATAAAGCCATGTAGGTAGTAGGGTATGTTTATGACCATATAACCTTTGCAATGGATTTTAGAAAAGCGGGGGTAAAAAAACTGTCTGAGTTCTACTCGTAAACCGGTTCCCAACCAAGAAGGCCTTCGGTGTTTTTTTTGGGTTTGAAAATAGGAAGAGATCCAAGTGCCGTAATCAAATCGGAATAGTGTCCAAGGACATCTCTGTAGTTCCCGTTTTCAGTCGCCAAAGCTCCTATTGCTACGATATTGGCACCCGCTTTTTCAAGTAATCTTAGTGCGGCAGCGGCGGACTGTCCGGTTGAAATGACATCGTCGATAAACACTACGGACTTACCTTTGACGTCACCGATTCGGGCCGCATCCAATCTCAGAGTTTGTACTTTATTGGTCGTGATCGAGCGGACTTCTTCACAAAGGGCATCGGCTAAGTAAGTTTTTGGTGTTTTATGCAGCACTAGGTACCGGTTTAAATGCAGTGCTCTGGTGACCTCGATAGCGATGGGAATTCCCATAGTAGCGGCTGTCACGATGATATCAACCGGCTGATCGGCCAGATTGGCCGCCAGTTCTCCGGCCGCTTTGGAAAGAACTTCGAGTTCTAAGTCCGCAGTTATCAAAAGAGCTACGGCTAAATCCGGAGTTAAAGCAGTTATCGGTAATTCAATTTGCTGCGAACCTATATTGGCTGAAAAAATACCTACTTGCCCGGACATACCATTAGTATAGAGACGCCAAGCCCAAGGCGGTAGTCCAAAAGTCAACATATAGGTAATTCCGATACTATTTACACTCCATTCCAGTTAGTGCTTTTGTATAAAACTCTTCAAGAAGCCCGGAGAATATTTTCGGTAATGCAAACCCCGGGGCCTCGAGAAATTGAAAAAGTTGGAATAAGTGATACTATCGTTCTACGCCGTTTAAGGTAGTATGGTCCTAATGGCAGATCAAGCCCACTTCACAGAACAAGCTATGGAATACATGCCATCATTGTATTCCGCAGCTATGAGGATGACCAGAAATCCAGCAGACGCGGAAGATTTGGTTCAGGAAACCTATTTGAAAGCCTACAGAGCATTTGGTAGCTTTCAAGATGGGACAAACTTAAAAGCCTGGCTTTATAGAATCTTGACCAATTCTTATATCAATACTTACAGGGCAAAATCGCGTCAGCCCGAAATAGATGACGTGGAGGACATAGAGGACTTCTATCTCTACCATAGGATAGGGCAAAATCGCAGTCTAATGGGTAGAAGCGCCGAAGATGAAGCTCTTGATCTTTTTAGCGACGAGGAAATTAAACAAGCTTTGGAGTCACTGCCCGATAACTTTCGCATTCCCGTAATCCTGGCCGATGTGGAAGGGTTTTCATATAAAGAAATTGCTGATATTATGTCTACGCCAGTCGGAACTACGATGAGTAGGCTACATCGCGGAAGAAAAGCACTGCAAAAAGCGTTAGCACAATATGGACTCGAAAGAGGCCTTTTGGTTGCGGAGCCGGGGTAACTTATGGACAACAATGACGCTGATATGAATTTCGATCCTATGACGGCACCCAGAGGTGGTTCTTATGCACATACCGATTGTGTTGAAGCCGCCAGTCAATTGTATGACTTTTTAGATGGTGAACTTACCGAAGACAAACGACAGGCTATAAAAATGCACTTGGAACACTGTGCCCCATGTTTTGAGGCATTTGAGTTTGAAGCGGATTTGAAAAAGTTGGTAGCCACCAGATGTCAAGAAAAAGTCCCCGAGACGCTAAAGCAAAGAATAGCGGCGGTCATTTCCATAGAGGAAGATTCCAGATCTCTGCGCGCGGATGACTTTCCGGACTTGGACGTAAATTAGATTTTTAAATCCGCCGATAAAATATCGGAGTATTTTTGTCGGTAAACAATTGGAGCCGAAGGACAATAAATAAGTGAAAGTTGAACCTATCGCCTGGGACTTGGCTAAGAATATCGCTTTCAAAACTATTTCTTACTCTGACTCTTCCGTCTCTAAAGAGCGACTGGACGATCTCCAGTCAGAGTTTTCTTCACTGGGCAAAACCGCCGAAAAATTCGTCAAAAAAGAGACGGGGCTAAAACCTTCCGGCTCATCAATATGTAAAGTCGTGGACAGAAAAGGCTGGGTGGAGGCAAACCTGTCTTCATTCAGACGTCTTTTATCTCTCACGCAGGACAAGATAAGCAATTCTTTGATTTTCAAAAAAGCTTTAAACCCCGCCACAAGCGTAGCCGCCGGGGCGGAACTTGGATTGATGCTTGCCTGGATGTCTGGGAAAGTCTTAGGTCAATACGACATAGCGGTCGGAGCCCCCGGTGAGGGAGACACGGTGTATTTTGTCGCCGACAATATTCTTTCGGTGGAAAAGCAATACAATTTTGACAAAGAACAATTCCGCCTTTGGATAGCCATCCACGAATTGACGCACAGAGCTCAATTCAAAGGAGTGGAATGGATGCAAGCTTATTTCGAGGGTCTCATCCAACAGAGCGTAGATATGGCAGCTTTTACTTTTGAAGACTTACTGGAAGGACTCCGGCGTAGCTTCAGTGAAATTTCTGCGGGAAACAACCCTCTGGCCGAACACGGCTTGATAGGTTTGTTTGCTTCAACCAAGCAGATGGGTACGCTCAGAAAAGCTCAAGCGCTGATGAGTCTTCTCGAAGGACATTCCGACGTGGTGATGGACAGAGCGGCCGAAGCAATTATCAAGGATGCAAAGTTGTTTTCTACAACTTTGCATGCCAGAAGACAGTCATCAAGTCATTTGAATAAGTTTGTCCGTCAAGTAACCGGCATGGAAGCAAAAGCTTCTCAATATAAAAAAGGTGAAGAATTTATCTATTATGTCGAGTCGCTTTCCGGCAAAAAACTTATGAATAGAGTTTGGACATCTCCTGATATGCTTCCGACTTTGGATGAGATATCCGACCCCGGTCTATGGGTGGAAAGGGTCGGCGGCAAATAAAAAGTATTTAAGCGACCCGTCGGAAAACTCTTGAAACACAGCCGCTATTTTTCCTTTTCTTGCTAAAGAAAACTTATGATATAACTATGGCCCCCGCATGGAGTAAAGAAGCCGAAGAATTCGCCGACGAACTGCTTAAAAAATGCAATTTTCCCCCGGCAGGAACCGCCTACGACTGTGCCGTATCGGGAGGTCCAGACTCACTTTCCTTGCTGGCCTTAGCCGTCCGGGCAGGTCTAGAGGTGACTTGTTATCACGTGGATCACCAAATCCGATCCGGGTCTCATCTGGAAGTTGAGCTGGTGCAAAAAGCGGCGGATTTTTTCAGAGCCGCTTTTATCGCGCTCCAAGTAAAAGTCGATCCTGGACCGAATTTGGAAGCCAGAGCTAGGGCATTGCGAAAAGCCGTCTTGCCCGCGGATGTGGCCACCGGTCATACTATGGATGATCAAGCGGAAACGGTACTGATCAATCTCCTACGGGGTGCGGGACCGGGGGGATTAAAAGCCATGGAAAGGGGTTTTTGTCATCCGATTTTGGAAATAAGAAGATTTGAGACCAGAAAGCTGGTCGAGCTGCTTTCTCTCGATCCGGTGTGGGACCCGAGCAATAATGACCCAAGGTTTTTGCGCAATAGGGTAAGACACGAATTGCTGCCGCTTTGCAACGACATAGCGGGACGGGATGTGGCTGTCCTCCTGGCCAGGTCATCCAAGATAATTGCCGAAGAAGATCAATTTTTGGAAACTTTGGCAAAAGAGATACAGGCGGATCGCGTGGATCAGATCGCGTCAATCGATGACGTACTGGCCAAGAGAGCTTTGCGCAGGTGGTTACGGGACTTGGACGGGGAAAAACACCCTCCGTCATATGATCATTTGGAGAGGGTATTGGAAGTTGCCAAAAAGAAGAGGCTGGCCTGCCAACTCCCTACAGGGATAACTATTCGCAGGTCACAAGGAGTATTAAAGATAATTAACGAGAAATGAGCATTTATCAGTCCGTAGTTTCAGGCATTTATTTTTAAAGGACTAATCTATGTATGTGGAGGAAAAACATATTACCCGGCCTTATATAGAGGCTCCCGATTGTGCGGGCCAGAATGCACATATTCTGATAGAGAGCGAGAGGCTACAAGCCAGGGTAAGAGAACTCGGCAAATCGATAACGGAAGATTTTGCCGGCAAAACTCCTTTGATGATCGGAGTCCTAAAAGGGGCGTTCATATTCTTAGCCGATCTTGTCCGTTCGATAGAACTGGATGTGGAGATGGATTTCATGGCTGTTGCCTCTTATGGCGCGGCGACCAAGACTTCAGGCGTGGTTCGTATCGTCAAAGACTTAGATACCGATATTCAAGATAGACATGTTGTGGTTGTGGAGGACATCGTAGACAGCGGGCTGACTCTTTCTTATTTAAAAAAAGGCTTGCTGGCCAGAAATCCCGCCAGCTTGAGCATATGCGCACTACTTGTCAAAGACGGACAACAAAGAGCCTCGCTTGATATCAGCTATACGGGATTCAATATCGAGCCGTATTTTGTGGTCGGTTACGGATTGGACGTCGGACAACGTTACAGAAATCTCGATAGTATCTACTATTTGGACCAGGCCGTCATCTCCTAGCTAAATGTTTTACGATAATGGATAACAAATGACTGAGATAAACAGACACTACGATCGTGAGCGAGCGGAAAAAGCCGTTTTGGAGCTCTTGATTGCCATAGGGGAAGACCCAAAAAGACCGGGTCTTTACGATACCCCAAGACGGGTGGCAGCGATGCTGGCCGATATGACGTCCGAAATGTCATCCGATCCCGGAGAGCATCTGGATAAGGTATTTGACGAAAGCCACGGGGAGATGGTGATGGTCAAAGATATAGTCTTTACCTCGCTGTGCGAGCACCATCTGGCTCCGTTTTTCGGAAAAGCTCACGTGGCTTATATACCAAACGAAAGAGGGAGGATTACCGGTTTGTCCAAGCTGGCTCGCTTGGTGGACGGCTATGCTCACAGATTGCAAGTTCAAGAAAGGCTGACGACACAAATCGCCGAAGCGATCGAAACCCGTCTTAAGCCGATAGGAACCCTGGTAGTGATAGAGGCAGAGCACATGTGTATGTCTATGAGGGGCGTCAAAAAACCTGGTTCTCTAACGATAACGTCTGCAGTCAGAGGAGTTTTTCTGACTGACGCAGCCGCCCGTCAAGAAGCCATGGCTTTTATCCGCGGATAGTCCGGGTTTCTTGAGTCGTTATAAACCAAGTGCTACGGATGTTTCGAATCCTGGCAGCTAAATTAAGGTAATCCGTT
>JAJZMK010000032.1 GCA_021798275.1 Actinomycetes bacterium
ATACATACTCAGCAAGACAGCTTCAAGGGGTTTCTTTTTCAAGGCAAATAATTTGGCCATATCGAGAATCAGAACGGCCACCCTCTGATTTTCGATGCCGTAAAGGCGTCCCAGATAAGGATGCAGTTCCCCTACCGCTCCGATGGCATCTTTCATTGTCAGATGCGGAGCACCTTGGCTCTCTTTTGTGTCCAAAACAGAAACTATTTTTTTTGATCTGGAGGGATGGAAAAAACCAGACTCGTCTTCGTCTAAATTGTCGCCGGAAAGCAATTCAAAAGAAGACGGATCAATTTTCAAAGTCTGAACCAAAGTTAGAAAAGCTTGATATGCCTGCCTGGCATCATCGCCTGAACCGGCAAATAGACAGCACAACTCCTCTTTTTCCTCTACATAATCTGCTACTTGGGCTGTTTTAGCCAAGGAAGCAGATGAGGCCCCTGGTTGAGGAGTGAAAATATGACCTATTTCAAAGAGCCTGATGTAAGGATTTCGATATGAGCCATTGCGCTTTAGTGATACAAGAAGACTGGGCAATATACTACTCCTTAGAGCATTTTCTTCAGCCGTCAGAGGATTGGCCAATCCGATCAGCAGATCTCTGGGAAGCGGATAAGTATTTTTGTCTACCAGAGGATTGGTCCAAGCTTCACAAGCTTTCAAACCGGCTAGGGTGGCACGAACGACACGCAGTTGCTCCTGATAGTCATTCAGTTTACCTACGGTGTTCGACCTCGGTAAAGTCTTGGGAAAATTCTCATAACCATAATGACGGGCTATCTCTTCGACTACGTCTATTTCTCTTTCCACATCAGGACGAAAGGCGGGTATACTAACCGTGCATAAATCGCTGTCGTTTGCTTCAGATTCGACAATGAATCCTATCGGCTCCAGTAGAGCGGCTATCTCTTTTGAGTCAAACTCCTTGGCTAAAACGGCGGAAATCCTTGACAGCGAAACGGTCAATTTCCTCGGTGTAAGTCGCTTTCTCTTTCCCTCTATATGCATGGGCCAAATAATAGGTAGAGATACGTTATGCTCTTTGGCAGACTCGCTCAACAATTGACAGATACGTTCTCCCGCCAAAACGGTTATCGAGGGATCTATTCCTCTTTCGAATCTAAGAGACGCTTCGGAACGTAACTGATGGGCCCTGGAAGTGCGTAAAACCGTCCTTTGATTAAAATCAGCTACCTCTAAGAGTATAGAAGTCGTGTTTTTGCCGACTTCCGAATCGATACCACCCATAACACCGGCAACAGCCAGTACCTGACTGTCGTCAGCTATCACCAGATTGATATTTTTTGCTTCTTCCCGGTCTTTGTCAAGTTGGTCAAAAGATCTTTCCTTCCCGTCGATAGTGACAAGCGACTCCCCATCCCGAGCCCATCTAACGTCGATCTTGACTTCACTTTTACTTCTCCCCACAAGAGAACCCGGCATCGTAGCTGAAAATGCATCGGATCTGTTGCTAAGTAAATAATTCATGTCATAGGGATGAGAAGGACGCCCCAGTTCCAACATGACATAGTTGGAGGCATCCACGACGGAGTTAATTGGTCGCATACCGGCCATGGAGAGTCTGTAGGCTATCTTTCTTGAAGACTCAGTAACTTTGATATTATCTACAACCTGGATAGCGAAGTGGTCGCAAGCCTCATCATCTTCTATCGTCACAGATACCTGATAAGGGTTAGGTTTGGAGCTATAGTCAGTCTTTACCTCCGGAAAGACCAATTTTGCCCCGATTTGCGGGGCGATATCACGGGCAATACCATACATGGAAAGACAGTCAGGTCTATTAGGTTCAACGGCGATATCTAAAAGCACGTCTTTTCCAAAACCCAGATATTCGGCATACGACATACCGAGTCTCAAACCGGCAGGCAGCTCTGATGAGTCATCTGTCGGGGAATACACCACGTCTATTCCCTGGTGATCTTCACCTAGACCGAGTTCTTTTTTCGAACAGAGCATACCGTTTGAAGTAACGCCGCCCATTTTCCGCTCTGCTATAACCATCCCGTTTGGCAAAGCTGTCCCCGTTGTGGCAAAAGCTACGACGTCACCCACTTGGAAATTCCAAGCCCCACAGACAACTTCAACTCTTGACCCATACGACCCGGCATCGACAAATACCTGCCTGATCTTATCTCTGTCTTTGATGGGATTGATCTCTAAGATTCTGGCTAATACAACGCCTTCCAGATCGTCACCCACATAACTTACGCTTTCGGTGACCAGACCTAAATTGTCCATGGTAAGGATCAGATCCTTAACTACCGTTTCATCTTTATAGTCAATTTTTTTATCCAGATAATCATTCAGCCAAGAGAGCAGAACAAGCATTTTTCCCCTTACAAGATTCATAAAGTAGACATAAGCCAAAGCAACTGTCTACATCAATTTAAAACTGTGTCAAAAAGCGAATATCATTTTCAATTAGAGCCCTGATATCAAAGATGTTGTGGCGCATAATTGCCAACCTGTCGATACCGAATCCGAAGGCAAAGCCGCTGTAAATATCGGTATCGACTTTGGTGGCTTCGAGTACCTTGGGATGCACGAGACCGCATCCGCCAAGTTCCACCCACCCTTGCCCACTACAGGTCCTACAACCGGAACCTTGGCAGATAACGCAAGTGATATCAAATTCGGCAGAAGGCTCGGTGAACGGAAAATACCCCGGTCTCAGTCTGGTCCTGGTTTTAGAACCAAAAATAGCCTGGATAAATACTTCGACCGTCCCGCGCAAGTCGGCAAAAGTAATTCCTTTGTCGACGACCAGACCCTCTATCTGATGAAAAACGGGAAGGTGCCTTGGGTCAGCCGTATCGCGTCTGTATACCCGGCCCGGACACACGGCATAGATGGGAAACTTACCTCTTTCAAGTAGATGAATCTGCACCGGAGACGTATGGGTACGCAGCAACAGAGAATTGTCGCTGCCTAAATCCAGATAGAAACTGTCTTGCATCGTGCGGGCGGGGTGATCAGGATCGATATTTAGGGCTGTAAAGTTATACCAATCCGACTCTGCCTCGTTACCCTCCGCTATCTCGTAACCGAGACCCAAAAAAATATCTTCCAGCTCACGGCGTATTTGACTGACCAAGTGTAGATGTCCGTATAAGTCGGTCTCGGTGATCTCCGTAATGTCACAGATGTCTTCTGCCAGCTGTTTTTGTAGTTCATCTTTTTGTAAAGATTCTCTTTTTATTTTGAATATCCCGGACAAATCTTGTCGGAGATCATTTAACTTCCCGCCGACGATGCGTCTTGCATCAAAATCAAGCCCGCCAAGCTCCCTCTTTATTTCCGTCAACTTAGATTTTTTTCCAAGGTAAAGCGATTCCAAAGCATCTAAGTCCAAGAGCGTGGAGACATCTTCCAGAGCTATCTTTACTTTATAAGAGAGGCCATCGAGCTCTGAAAGAAGCTTTTTTACCGCTTCGCCGTTTTCGCCGGCAGAGCTCAGGTCGCTAGACGCGATATTTTTGAGCAAAGAGTTTTCTTGGTCAATCTCGTTATCCATTACGCTTCTTTCCTTTGAAATAACTTAGCCATATGATACTAGTTTTTACTTGTCATACTTCCGCTATGCCTTATTTCAAAGCATATTACGGCCGCAGCCATAGCCACGTTGAGAGATTCGGCCCGACCGGATATCTCGATATTGATGGCCACATCACAGTCTTTGATTACCGAGTCATCCAATCCTCTCGATTCGTTGCCGAAGATAACGGCCAGAGGATAGCTGTATTGATAAGCGGCATAATCAATTCCTTGACTCACATGGGTGGCCAGCAAATTGATACCGAGCATCTTACAGGAATCTATAACTTCGCCGATATCAACGCCGGAAATAATGGGGATATGAAACGCCGAGCCGGCGGAAGAGCGTATGGTTTTGGGAGAGAACGGATCGGCGGAGCTTTTCGTTACGATTACCGCCGTCATAGAGGAGGCGTCAGCCACCCTGTAAAGGGTGCCGAGATTACCTGGGTCATTGATGTCGCAAGCGACGAGAAATCTTAGGCGCGACTTATCTTGATCAACCCCGGTGGCTATATTTTGACCCGGTAAATAAATGACCTCAGATTCCCCGTTCCCCAGAGACAATCTGTCATCTCCCGGAACATCAATCAGGCTTTTTAGTAATCTAAGACCGTACTCATGCAAGACGACGATGGCACATATCGGCTGAGGCGTTACGCAATCGGCAATCCTGTCCATGACACCGGGATGTAGTTCGTAACAACGGACACCTCGGTTTTGCAGCCTGAGCAATAGCTGTAAAGCCTGCTGGTGTGATTTGATATCTGGGTCATAAAATACGCTCTCATATTCGGCATTGGCGTCCAGCGCTGCTTGCAGTAAATTGACGCCTTCGATCACAAACCTTTGCTCTGTATATCTATAGGACTTATTCTGAAATAAGCGGCGTAACCTTTGGACTTTATAATGTCGAAACGCCAGGGTAGAATCACTCATAAAACCCCCGTCTGTAGTCACCGTAAGCGGCTTAGCAAGTTCTATTAGGCTTTCGCCAAATACCTCTGCCGACAATTCTAATAATTGTTAGACATTGTGCCTTTAACACCTATACGGACCTACAAAAAACCGTTTCCAGCGGTCTTAGAGGTCCGTATAGCAAATATTTAGCCACATAACGGCCGAATGAAACTATTTATCGCCGGCCGAAGCTTCTTTTTTGTCCAACTGCTCCCTGGCAATCTTGACAAGAGAGGCAAATGTTTCCCTGTCGTTGACGGCTATATCAGCCAGGACTTTGCGGTCAATTGTAACTTCCGCTTGATGTAATCCCGCTATCAGTCTCGAGTAGGACATTCCTTCAAGTCTGGCAGCCGCATTGATTCTTTGAATCCACAACCGGCGAAAGTCACCTTTTCTCGCGCGCCTGTCACGATAGGCATAGGCCAGCGAGTGCATAACCTGCTCGTTTGCCGAACGAAAAGAGCGCGACTTGTTTCCGTAATATCCCTTGGCCTGTTCCAATACCGCCCGATGGTGCTTCTTAGCGTTCAGAGATCTTTTTACTCTCGCCACTTTACAATTCCCTTTCTACAATCAAAATATCTATAAAATAAATGTTTAGCATCTACTATCTCAAAGATCGACATCATCGCAAGACGCGATGTCCGATAGCAACTTCTGCGGTGCTAGATTCCCAGCAAACGCCTAACTTGCTTCCTGTCGCCTTTAGATACCTCAGTGGTACCGGAAAGACGTCTTGTCCTAACCGAAGA
>JAJZMK010000049.1 GCA_021798275.1 Actinomycetes bacterium
CGCCACTTACTTATTACACTAAGTACATACTAAGGCTAAAAATCTACCATGTCAATCAAAAATACTGCCTTTGATCAGGTATTACACTAAGTGACATTATTAACTACTCACAGTAGTTAATAACTACTGTGAGTGTATAGATGAACCGGTTTTGTAGCATATGAAATACTAATTAATAGCAGGAAATACAATAAAATATAGAAATTTTCGAAATAACAAATACCAAATATCGAAAATTAACTTAAACATTTTACCTAAGATGATATCGAAACTCAAATGAATCTAAACACAGATTCAAGGAGGCTTGGGAATATAGTTGATGCACATATTATAATTTATGGCTGAGCTTGAATAATGATAATAAATGCACAGTTATATTTATAATATTATAGGAGTTTTGAAAACTCGAAATGCTAGCTTACTTATATAACATTTCGAGAAATTGTCGAAAACTATATATGAAAAATTATTTACGACAAATGAGTTCGCCGCTAACTATGACATACCACCCATCCGGAGCTTTGGCCCATTCTTTCCATGCCGCTGCTATGGCCTGCAAACCTTCTTTGGTGGCCATAGCGCTTTTTTCTGCCTGCTCGGCCACAGCTGATTTTGTCATGCGGTCTGCCCATGTCGTTCCCCACCACAATCTATCTTCTGGTGTGGCAAAACACCAGCAGGATGCCGATGATATGATGTTTTCAAATCCGCTTAATCTGGCCCAGGATAAAAGTCTCCTACCCGCTTCCGGCTCCCCTTTGTTTGCTCTGGCGAGTTTTTGGTAAAGTTCCAGCCACTTGTCAAGCATGTCGGATTGCGGAAACCATGTTGAGGCGCCGAAATCGGCATCACGGACGGCCATCAAACCTCCGGGCTTACACAGTGAGCGCATAATTTTCATTGCCCCTATGGGATCCGGTAGGTGTTGTAGGACTTGGTGAGCATGAACGATATCAAAACTTTCGTGGTATGTCGATTGAAAGTCCGGGTCATAGATATCTGCTTTCAGTATGACTGTATTAGTAAGATTCCTACGGCTAATCTCTTCGGCAGTTACCCTGACGGCATCATCGCCGCTATCAATTGCCAGTAATTTTCCCGGTGCTACACGTTCTGCTAAATCTGCCGTAATGGTCCCCGGACCGCATCCAACATCTAGAATTGTCATAGACGGCTTCAAATATGGCAATAAATAGGCAGCTGAATTTTCAGCTGTCCGCCAGGAATGCGATCGTAATACACTTTCGTGGTGTCCGTGGATATAGCGAGGTTTCAGATTATCCGCTTTTCCCGACAAACTATGATCATCCACAATAAGTTATATCCTTTCAACATTGATATCTTTATCGTAAACATCAGTTAGCAAGATTAACTATCAATATTATTATTGAAAATAATTATTTTAACGAGTTTACCGGGAAAAAGCGATTAACTAATAAGAACTAAGGTACTTACATTACATATAGTTAAAAAGAAATCAGATGTCAACTCTTCCGTAATCGTCATCGAGTCTTACTATATCATCCTCACCGAAATAATCACCGTGCTGAACTTCAATAAACAGTAAATCTTCGATGCCTGTATTTTCTATTCTGTGGTTAGTTCCTACCGGTACGTCAATGGCAACTCCGGCTGTTACCTCAATAACGTTATTATCTAAAGTCACATTACCGGTTCCGCGCACGATAAACCAATGTTCAGACCTACGGGCATGGCGTTGATAACTAAGTCTCTTACCCGGCGACACGACAATTGCTTTGACTTTATGATCGGGCTCATCCTGTGACAGAACAGTATAATTACCCCAAGGACGAACTTCAAATTCCAAAGCTGAGATTTCTTTATTCATCTAATTTATTCTAGCGAAAATCATAAATACGGATATTAAAATACACGTATTTATGATCAGGAAGCTGACCTCAGAAAAAGACCATTTGGTATAAATCAGGGAGAAAAAGGAGATGTTGTTGTCTTTACACCTTTTGCCGTTGCCGCAACGGATGTCGCTTCCACGGTATTTGTAGCAGTTTTTGTCCCTTCTACCGAAACGCTGTCTCCTATAGTGAGGCCGCTGATTGAAACTTCTGAATTTTTTGTAAGAGTGGTAGTTTTACTGACCAGGATTTTTACCAGGGCACCGGAGCTTGTGGTTACGTAAATCACATTACCTTTAATTCCTATAACCTCTCCTGATGCCGCAGGTGTAGTAAGTGCTCCTGAGGTAAAGCGGGAGAAAAATGAAGAGGCTCCGGAACCACCACCGGCGCCAAGACGTCCTGATAAAAAAGCAAAAGCTGGACTCGAAGAGCCTTTTTCGCTGTTTTGAGCGGCCGCTCCTCCCCAAAAAGCTCCACCGGCTATAAGGAGAATAACCAGGATTGCCGTGGGAATTCTAATCTTTATCTGCCTATGACTCTTGGATGATTTCAGAAGTTCGTCTAGATTGTCGGGAAGATCGGACTCCAAAGAGTCAAATACCTGATAAATCTCATCTGTTTTATTATTATTGAAAGTCATTTTTATCCCTCGACACTTTTCTCACACTTTATTCATACCTAAGCGCATCAATGGGGCGCAGAGAAGCCGCCCTATTGGCCGGATAGAATCCAAAGAAGATACCGACTGCAATCGCAACACCAAATGCCAGTCCAATTGAGTAAGGTGCTATAACCGGTTGGATGCCGTCAATTCTGAAATGTGATCCGATAACCCCGACAGCCACTCCAGCTATAGCTCCAAACAGAGACAGAATTACCGCTTCCAAGAGAAACTGGGATAAGATAGCCACTTTTTGGGCTCCTATAGCTTTTCTGATACCTATTTCCCTGGTGCGCTCCGTTACGGTGACAAGCATAATATTCATAACCCCTATTCCACCGACCAACAGCGAAATTGCGGCCACGGCTCCCAAGAGAAATGTAAAGGTACTGGAGGTCGTCTCTGCAGTCGACAAGAGCGTGGCTTGATTGATAACGGTAAAGGGCAAGGTGGATATCGTCGTTCCGGTATTTGCAGCAAGTATATTTTCTATCTCAGTCTCGGCCAGGTTGAGAGTTGAAGAAGATTTGCCTTCGACCAACAATTCGCTAAATGTAGAGGACTCGCCTGTCAATTGAGCCTGAACTGCCGTATAGGGGGCAATGATGACGTCGTTTTCATTAGTCACACCGGAGGTTCCTTTGTTGGCCAGAACACCGATAATTTGGAAATTGGAAGATCCGAGTATTATAGTTTGGCCGATCGGATCTTGTCCCTTCGGAAATAAATCAGATAAGACTGTCTGCCCTATCAAGGCAACTTTGGCCCGTGTAGTCACATCGGTAGACGTCAGAGGACTTCCGGCTTCGATGCTGTAGTCATCGGCTGTCAGATATGAAGGCGTACTTCCTATCACAGTTGCCGTTCCAGAAGAACTTTGATAAGTAGCCGTAAGAGAAGTGGTGATGACCGGCGATACGGAGAGGACATCGGGTGCCAGAGTTTTGTTTTGGATTTGATTTACATCTTGTAAAGTCAGATTGCTGAATTGACTCTGAGTGGAGCCAAACGACGGTTGTTGCAAAACGGTCAGTGTGTTGGTTCCAAGAGCGCTGATGCTGTTTTCCACCGCTTGTGAAGAACCGGTGCCGACCGCAATTAGGATAATGACGGCCGATACGCCTATTAACACACCGAGCGTGGTAAGAGAAGAGCGCAATTTATTGGCGGCAATACCGCGTAGGGAAATATTGAAGGCATCAAATATTTTCATGCCCTTATATCCTCTGTACTATCTCCGATTGCCGAAACAGCCTTAACGTCTGTAGCGGTAACTTCCGTATCAGTGCTTACCCCATGTGCATAGGAACCGGATATGCTTTGATGTTTGGTTTTATGGTGTGTTTCGATAGGTTCGTCGGAGTAAAGACGTCCGTCACTGATACGTATCAATCTGTCGGCATATGAGGCAATGTCAGGTTCGTGGGTGATCAAGACTACAGTTCGTCCGCTTTGATGAAATCTCGACAGTATGCCCATCACTTCTTCACTGGCTTTGGAATCTAAATTTCCGGTAGGCTCGTCAGCCAGTATCAAAGGAGGATTGGCCGCTATGGCGCGGGCTATGGCGACTCTTTGCTGCTGGCCCCCTGATAATTTGCTTGGTATATGGTCTTTCCTGTCATCAAGGCCAACGGCTCGAAGAGCCGAAATGGCAATTTGGCGTCTCAATTTAGGCTTCAAACCGGCATAAGCCAGAGGCAATTCAACATTAGCCAAAGCTGACGTTCTCGGTATTAAATTGAAAGACTGAAAGACAAACCCTATTTTCCGGTTCCTGATAATAGACAATTGCCGCTCGTCAAGTTGCCTGACTTCTATCGAGTCCAAGTAGTATTCGCCGATTGTCGGAACATCCAGACAGCCCACTATACTCATCAACGTCGACTTGCCGGAACCGGAGCTGCCCATAATGGCAACGAATTCTCCTTTGTTTACGGTAAGGGTGATTCCCCTTAGAGCAGCAACTTTCAAATCCCCAGTTTGATAGATTTTATACACATTCTCCAAATGGATCACGGATCGCTTTTCTGGCATCGATTCAGCGGGCAAAGGGCTGTTTTGTATCCCGGAGACGGTGTTCTTAGCGCGAAGTTTGCGTCCGACTGAGATACTAACCACCTAGTACCCTCCCGATTCCGCCAAAGCCTCCGCCACCAAAGCGCCCCGCTCCCCCTCCGGTGGTTGCTCCACCAAAGAGAGAAGAGGATGTCCCAGACGAAGCGGAGGCTTGAATAGTTGGCAAAACAACGCTTTCTCCTAGGTTGAGGCCGCTGATAATCTGTGTTGTGGAACTTCCTATCAGTCCTATTTTTACTTGCTGAGTACGTTTTACGCCGTTTGCATAAGTGGTAACGGTAGAAACGGATCCGTTGGTTGTGATCGCTGAGCTCGGAACGGTCAGTACATTATCGGCAGATCCTGTATCGATCGATACATCAGCCGTCATACCGTCCTTTACAGATGCCGGAGGAGATATCACCTGAATAGTAACGGCATATGTAACCACATTTGAGCTTACAGTAGACGTATCGGAGATATAGGCTACTTTCCCTGCCACCGTGAGATTAGGTATTGCAGGCAAAGTAATTGTTACATGTTGTCCCACTTTTACTTGTGAGATATCGGCTTCAGCCAATGAGGCAATCACTTGAAAATTGTTGAGGTTGGTGATGGTTGCAAATCCGGAAGTACTAGAGGACGATGCTCCCGTGCTGCTTCCGGCAGAAAGTGATGAACGCCCGGAATTGCCGGCAGCAGCACCGGTTGCACCAGATGCCGACGCGTAGGCCGATACCGATTCTCCAACCGATCCGTTTAAGGATGTAATTGTCCCAGATATCGGTGCGGTCAAGGTGGTGTCTTGTAGGTTTTTTTCATCAGTGGTTACGGTTGCCTGATCTTCGGCAACGGTAGCTTCGTCGGTAGCCACCTGGACGTTGGTGGTCTGGTTGGACTGAGCAATCGAGGCTTTGGTCGCTGCCAGATTGGTTTTTGCCTCTGTGATGGTGGTTTTTTGCTTTGCTATGGCCAATTCGTCCTCTACGATGATTGTCTTTTCTTCTACACAAGAAGACGAGGCCGTTGTAAACAGTTCGGCAAGTCCTTTTGTCGTGCCTACAGAATTGGAAGCTACTATTTGGAACAGATAATTGGTATCTATCTTGAGGCCGGTCAAGGTGGTTGATACATTGGTCATCCCTAAAGTACCAGTGATAGTTTCAACCGGCGTATGATTGGTAAGTTTGTCGGTTGGCCCCCAGGCAAAATAATAACTTGTGGCCGCACCGCCAGGGGAAATCGTAGCGTTGAGAGTTACTTGACCGGTCATCACATTACTGACCGCCCCGGTCGTGACGATAGGAGCGGTGGGTGCTGCCGTAGTTGTAGTAGTACTTGTCGTGGCCGGAAGTAAAGTCGTGGTCGTAGGTTGAGTCGTAAGAGTCTGCGTATTGGGCGACGCTGTAGTTGTAACCGGAGCGGAAAGTAAATACAGGGAAGAAAAATATGAGCCTGCTGTTTTACCTAAAAGCGAAGCTCTTAGGATATTTATAAGGTTATTTGGCATGTAAAAAACCGTTTGTAAACCGACTTTAATCAGCGAAGCTTTGATTGACGTCGAAGTGGACCCGGCCGCACCGCTTGATTGTAGTGCTCCGCCGCTTTGAGAAGATGCTGAGCTAGTAGTACCGCTGACGGCGCTTGTTACGGTGGATGAACTTGCGGCCGGGCACCCCAGGTTTTCATCCGTAGTAAGTTGCCGTTTGGCCGCTGTCAAATCCTCGTTGTCGCTTACCAGTTGTTCTTCGTCATTAGTTAGTGTCGATTGGGCATTTTCCAGACTTGATTGGTCGGAGGTCTTACTCGCAGCCGAGCCACCGTTTTCTGCCGTAGTCAAGTTCTCATCGGCAGCTAGAAGAGCCGCTTTGGCCGCGCTGAGAGCCGTTTCGGCGCTGTCCGGGTTAATTTTAGCCAGTATTTCACCGGCAGTTACTTTTGACCCTATGGAAACGTTTACTTCGGTTAAAGTCCCGGCGATGGGAAATCCCACCGTTGCCGTAGAGGCCGAAGAGATGTTTCCGGTGGCGGTCTCGGTGGTTTCCACGTTGCCGGTAACAACCGTAGCCGTTCGCAAAGTAGATCCCGATGCCGAAGCCGGCATATATACATACGCTACGGCAAATCCTATTAAGGAAAAAACGGCTGCTGTCAAAATTGCATAACCGATGACAGCCTTACGGCTTCTGGAAAGGACACTCATACTAGGATGCTTTCGTTGTCGTCGTGGAATTTACAGACGGCCTGAGCAGGGCCAAGCACTGCCCTAAGACACTTCGCTGTTTGGCAGAAAGTGCCGGTCTCTTACCTCCGGTCGGATGCAAGTCGGAAAGAGAAAGTCCATTTACCGCCAGACAATTGGTAAACGCTTTGTTTTGGGCCACACCGGAAAATCCACTGCCTGCTCCCCCTCCAAAACCTCCAAAGCCCGTCTTGGGTCGCAATTTAGCGCAATCTGTCAGGGCGGCTTTATATTTGGGATTGCTTGTCAAAGCCCTGCCTCTGCCCGTAAAGGCCCCCGAAGAGCCGATGGGAAATCTGCGAAACCCGGAACTTCCCGGTTTTGGACCGGACGAAGAGGGGAAGTTCGGCAAGGTAATGCCGTGTTTAGCCAAACAACTCCTGTAAGCCGCAAAAGTTGCACTCAGTGCCGTTTTGGAACCGGTGGCGGGAGATGTTGTAGCGGTGGTCAAAGTACTGGTTGGCGAAGTACTTTTTGCCGAAGCCGATGAGCCCCCGCCGCAAGCGGTCAGCAAACCGGCTGTTACCAACAGAGTCGTAAATACCAAGGAACTATTTTTTGCCGTAAAATGCCGGTAGGGTGATTTACCTTTGCCGGTTCGTTTTTTTTTGAAAGGTCTCATGAGCAAATAGTGACAAGTAAACCTGAGAAAACGTTAAGAATTCTCTGATTGTTTACCGTGAAAATACTTTTGCCGAAAATTTTATCAAAAAAACCGGCAAAACATGCCGAGCGCGGTCTTTTATAAAATCAAACTAAAGGCGAGAGGTTATCATAACTAAGTGGTCAAAAAGCAATCATGTGGCTATAAGCCTTACATTAATCCTCTTCGTCGCTTTCCTCTGTAATAGCGTTACTTTCAAGTAAACGTATGGTTTTTAAGATCTGGTTGCGCACTTTGACAAGTCTTTTATCCATCTCCGGACGCTTTGTCATTCCTTCTCTCACGGCAACCCGCAATGAGTCAAAACTCAGCTCATCCAAACGTTCCGTTATATTGCGCAGTTGAAAAATTATTTCCCGCAGGGATTCCTCGGTATCATTTTGTCCCATACGTCAACAATACACACAAAAGGCTATACAAGTGCGCTCTGTCCCGGGATAAGCGGCTGGGGAAGATACGTCCGTCCCGTCAGATAAGTATCGACTTTCGCCGCACAGGCTCTTCCTTCGGCTATGGCCCACACCACCAGACTTTGTCCTCTGGATGCGTCTCCGCAGGCGAAAACTCCGTCGATGTTTGTCATAAAGTCGGAGTCGACGGCAATATTGGCACGTTCGTTTAGTTTTATTTTCAGAGCCCCAACTAGTCCGTTTTGTTCGGGACCGGTAAAGCCCATAGCCAACAAGGCAAGTTGAGCCGGAAGAACCGCACTCTTTCCTTCCGTGGGGGTAGCGGCCGTTTTATCCACATGATCCTCATTTAGAAACTCAATTTCAATTCCTGATAATTTATGGTTACCGTCTGTTATAAAGCGCTTTGTGGTGACGGCAAACATCTGCTTACCCCCCTCTTCATGGGCCGAGGAAATTCTGAATATGCGGGGCCACGTGGGCCAAGGGTTATTTGATTGTCGCTCTTTCGGCGGCTGAGGAAGAATTTCCAATTGGGTAACGGAATTGGCGCCTTGGCGGTGGACTGTCCCCAGACAGTCAGCTCCGGTATCTCCTCCGCCGATGATCACCACGTCCTTTCCTTCCGCCGTAATCAGGGGCTTTGGCAGTAAACCTTCCAAGGTGAGGTTAGCCGATTTCAAATAGTCCATGGCAAATGCTATGCCATCCAAATCACGACCTTCTATATTTAGATCACGCGGCTTTGTCGACCCTATAGCAAGCACCACGGCGTCAAAATCGTCGTGTAAAGACTTGGGAGAAATCACCCGGGCAGCTCTAGAAGCCGCTCCTTTTACTTCATCGGTAATATCACCTATCGAAGTATTGGCTACAAAAACGGTACCCTCGGCTTCCATCTGTGCCAGGCGCTGATCTAAAACCTGCTTTTCCAGTTTGAATTCAGGTATCCCGTAACGAAGTAGCCCGCCTATCTTTTCGGCTCTCTCAAAAACAGTCACATCATGACCGGCTCTTGTCAACTGCTGAGCGCATGCCAAGCCCGCCGGGCCCGAGCCTATTACGGCAATCTTTTTGCCGGTCTTGATACTTGCCAATACCGGTTCAAAGCCGTTCTTTGCCGCAGCTTTTGCTATTTCATACTCTATTTGTTTGATCGCAACCGGATCATCGGATATGCCAAGCACGCAAGATCCTTCACACGGCGCCGGACAGACTCTGCCGGTAAAGTCGGGAAAATTATTGGTGGCATGTAAGCGATCTATGGCTTTTGACATATGGCCTTGGCGTACCAGATCATTCCATTCCGGAATGAGATTAGCCAGCGGACATCCCTCGTGACAAAACGGTATGCCGCAATCCATACACCGTGTGGCCTGTTGTATCAGTTTAGCTTGGGGAAAATCCAAATAAACTTCATGCCAATCGTGAAGACGTTCTTTGACCGGCCTTCTGGTCGGATTCTCTCTTTTGTAATTCATAAACCCTCTGGGATCAGCCATGACTCGCCGCCATGATCGCCTCGATCGGGTCGTTGCCCTCTTGTTCAGCTTTTTTCATAATCTCACTTACCCGTTTGTAATCAAGTGGCATCACTTTGACGAACTTCTTACTCAAATTTGCAAAATCATCCAAGACAACCAAAGCTTTCTTGGAGTCGGTAAAGTCAAAATGTTTTTTACATACATCTTCGAGAAACGAAATATCTTCTTCGTTCATCTCGTCGATGGTCACCATTTCTCTGTTGAGTTTTTGTTCAAAATCTCCGTCTATATCCAAGATGTACGCCGTACCACCGGACATGCCGGCGGCAAAGTTTCTTCCCGTCTTGCCTAAAATCACGACCTTCCCGCCCGTCATGTATTCGCAACCGTGATCACCGATACCTTCCACAACAGCGGTGGCGCCGGAGTTTCTCACACAGAATCTCTCACCGACCACTCCGGAAATAAATATCTCTCCTCCGGTGGCACCATAGCCGCAGACGTTTCCGGCGATAATATTTTCACTTGGTTCAAAAGTTGCCTCAAGCGGCGGACGCAAAATGATACGACCACCGGAAAGCCCTTTGCCCAGGTAATCATTGGAATCGCCGTAAAGCTGAATTTCTATTCCCCGCGGCAAGAAAGCTCCCAAACTTTGTCCGGCAGAACCGGAAAGCTTGATTTTTATCGTAGCCTCCGGCAAGCCATCCATGCCGTATTTAGCCGTCACCACCGATCCGAGCATTGTGCCGAGACTCCTGTTGACATTTCTGACTTCTTTTTCAATGGACACAGGTTGTTGGTGATCAATTGCGGGAGCGGCGAGTTTGATCAGTTCCTGATCCATGATATTGTCCAAACCGTGATCTTGACCTTTGGTGCTATATCTTGCCAAGGAACCGATCTCCGGCTTCTCGACGACCAACAGAGGAGAAAGGTCAATACCTGACGCTTTGTAGTGTGAAACAGCCGGTATTATGTCCAGACTTTCCACCTGACCTATCGCTTCGTTCAGACTCTTAAAACCAAGTTCGGCCAGATACTCCCGCACTTCTTCGGCAATAAACATAAAGAAATTCTCGACGAATTCCGGTTTACCGGTAAAACGTTTTCTGAGCTCGGGATTTTGAGTAGCAATGCCGACCGGACAGGTATCGAGGTGACATACTCTCATCATGATGCAACCTGATACCACCAAAGCGGCTGTCGCAAAACCGTATTCTTCGGCTCCGAGCAAAGCAGCGATGATAACGTCGCGTCCGGTCTTCATTTGACCGTCCACTTGCACCACGATTCTGTCACGCAAACCGTTTTTCATCAAAGTCTGCTGAGTCTCGGCCAGCCCCAGTTCCCAAGGGGCTCCGGCATGTTTAATAGACGTGAGAGGCGCCGCACCGGTACCTCCGTCATGGCCGGAAATCAAGACGACATCGGCATGGGCTTTGGCTACACCGGCAGCTACCGTTCCGACGCCGATCTCCGATACCAATTTGACGTGAATACGCGCTTTTTCATTGGCGTTCTTTAAGTCAAAAATCAACTGGGCGAGATCTTCTATGGAGTATATATCATGATGGGGAGGAGGAGAGATCAGTCCGACGCCGGGGGTAGAGTGTCTTGTCTTGGCAATCCACGGATATACTTTATGGCCGGGTAGTTGTCCGCCTTCTCCTGGTTTTGCTCCCTGAGCCATTTTGATCTGAATATCATCGGCGTTGATCAAATAGTAACTCGTAACGCCAAAACGTCCCGATGCCACCTGTTTGACGGCGCTTCTGCGCAGATCACCGTTTTCGTCAGGAAAGAACCTCTCCGGATCTTCTCCTCCTTCTCCGGTATTGGACTTTCCACCCAGCCTGTTCATGGCAATCGCCAAATTTTCATGCGCTTCCTTGGAAATAGATCCATAGCTCATGGCACCGGTGGCGAATCTTTTTACTATCTCGCTTGCCGGTTCAACTTCGTCGATCGAAATCGGCTCTCTGATCGCCTTATCTTTGATGCGAAGGTCAAAAAGACCTCTCAAAGTAGCTAGCTGCTTGCTTTTTTGATTTACGGCATCTGTGTATTCTTTAAAAATTTTATACTGCTTAGACCTGGTAGAGTGCTGGAGTTTGAATACCGTCTTCGGATCGAATACGTGCAACTCTCCTTCTCTTCTCCAGCGGTATTCCCCTCCCACCTCAACTTCGCGGTGAGCCAATTCTGATTTTGGTGCTTCAAAAGCCAGTTTGTGGCGGGTTTCCACGTCTCGGGCAATACTGTCGATGGTGGCCCCACCTAGATGTGAGGCTGTATTGGTAAAGTATCGATCCAGAAAAGCTTTGTCAAGACCGACGGCCTCAAAAACCTGCGCACCGGTATAGGAAGAAATTGTGGATATGCCCATTTTGGACATAATTTTCAAGATACCTTTACCGGCCGCTTTGATGTAATTTTTAACGGCTTCCCTCTCGGTAATACCGGAAATATCACCGGAGCGTACCATATCCTCAACGGATTCGATTGCCAGGTAAGGATTGACCGCAACGGCACCGTATCCGACAAGAAGAGCCATGTGGTGTACTTCTCTGGCGTCACCTGATTCGATGATCAAACCGGCCCGGGTCCGGGCCCTCTCGCGGATTAAGTGATTATGAACAGCCGAGGTAAGCAGTAGAGAGGGAATGGGGGCCATCTCTTTGTTGGAATTTCTGTCCGACAATATGATGATATTGGCACCGCGCTTGATGGCACTCAGCACCTCGTCCGCTATGTGCTCCAAAGCATTTGCCATTCCGGCTCCGCCCTCTGCAACTTTATACAAGCCGTCGATGGCAAAAGCTTTAAATCCCGGTGTCTCGCCGTTCTCGTTGATATACATCAATTTGGCCAATTCGTCGTTGGCGATAATCGGAAACTTGATAGTGATTTGGCGACAAGATGTCGGGGATGGCACCAGGAGATTTTCTTCCGGACCTATCGTATTGGAAAGCGAGGTAACCATCTCTTCTCTGATGGCGTCCAGAGGAGGATTGGTAACCTGGGCAAATATTTGGTTAAAATAGTCGAAAAGTAATTTTGGCTTTTCTGATAATACGGCTATGGGGGTATCGGAACCCATGGAACCTATGGGTTCCGCAGCCGATTTTGCCATGGGTGTTATGATCACCCTCAGCTCCTCTCCGGTAAAACCGAAAAGTCTTTGCCTATTGACTACGGCGGCGTGCTGTGGGGTAAGCATGAAACGCGGCGGCAATTCGTCCAGAGATAAAAGGTTTTCCCGAACCCACTCCCGATAGGGATGGGCAGCGGCCAATTCTTTTTTCAATTCGTCGTCTCGGATAATTTTCTTGGCTTTGGTATCCACCAGGAACATTCTGCCCGGTTGGAGGCGTCCTTTGTGCAAGATTCTGTCTTGAGGCAGGTCAAGAACACCAACTTCGGAGGCCAAAACAACCAAGCCGTCTTTTGTGGTCCAGTACCTGGCCGGACGCAAACCGTTCCTATCCAAAACGGCTCCTATCACGGTGCCGTCGGTAAAAGCAACCGCTGCCGGTCCGTCCCAGGGTTCCATGATGCAGGAGTGAAATTGAAAAAATGCTTTTAGATCGTCATCTATGAGATCGTTATGTTGCCATGCTTCCGGAATCATCATCAAAACAGCGTGAGGAAGAGATCTACCGAAGAGATGAAGAAGTTCCAAAGTCTCATCGAAAGAAGCGGAGTCGGAATTTGCTTCCGTAAGAATCGGCAAAAGACGCTCGAACCCTTTTGGCAGATATTCCGAAGCCAGCAGAGCTTCCCTGGCGTGCATCCAATTACGGTTACCGTTTACGGTGTTTATCTCGCCGTTGTGAGCTACAACACGGTAAGGGTGGGCCAATTGCCAAGAAGGAAAAGTATTGGTGGAAAATCTGGAGTGAACAAGTGCCAGGCTACTCTCACAGAGCGGATTTGAAAGATCACCGTAAAAACCCTCCAATTGATCACTGGCCAACATACCTTTATAGACAAATGTCCGACACGACAGAGAAGGGAAGTAAACTTTGATCTCGCTGTGCTCTATACGTTTACGGATGACAAAAAGTAATCTGTCAAGTTCTATTTCTTGTAAGTCAGCCGCAGGCGAAGACGGACTCGGAGCGATAAATATTTGCAAAAACGATGGCGCCGCTGTCTGGGCCGACTGTCCGGCCAAGGAAAGATTTACGGGAACCTCGCGCCACCCCAGCACTTCACAGCCCTCTTCCGCTGTAATCTCGGCAATTTTCGCTTTAGCTGCTTCTGCTTTTGCCGCATCAGCGGGGAGAAAGCATATGCCTGAGCCATATCGTCCCTTGGGGGGAAGTCTGAAAGAAACAGAGTCGCGAAATAATTTATCGGGAATTTGAATCATGATACCCGCTCCGTCACCGGTCTCCGGATCGGCTCCGTAGGCACCGCGATGACGTAAATTGACCAGGGCTTGAATCCCTAATTTTACTACGTTATGGTTTGCCTCATTGGCAATGTCGGCCACAAAAGCGACACCGCAAGCGTCGTGCTCAAACCTTGGGTCATAAAGACCCTTATTGTATTCTTGATTGTCCATCGTCCCTCAAATAATAAATATTGAACTTTATAAAAAGCAAACAACAGAAACATCCGGGATATCAAATAACAAAATGTTAGCGGTGAAAACTGTGTTTGGAAGGGACGACATTGGCCCAATGACAGTATAGCAGTTCTTTCCAAAAGAATTATCACCGACAAACAATAAGTTATAAACAGCCTTTATATCATAGCTAAAGTAAGCGGAATAAGACAATTATCGTAAGCGATAATACAGATAGTAGGTATCTGTGGTCAATATCGCCGTAGCTATGGGCATCTTTTCAATATCTGAATACGGATAAACCGGTAGTTATAAATATTGTGGGGCACCATATTTTATCAATACGTCTGGAACGGTTACTTTTCCACTCTCATCCTGGAAATTTTCCAATAGAGCCACCATAAATCTGGCCGTCATGGCCGTGCCGTTCAAAGTATTCAGGTAGTCAACACCGTCTTCATAGCGCGCCCGTATTTGCAGCCTTCTTGCTTGATAGGACGTAGTATTAGAACAAGATGTAATCTCACGATACTTCTTTTGTGCCGGCATCCAGGCTTCAATATCATATTTCTTAGCAGCTGAGGGACCCAGATCTCCGGCAGCAGTTAGCACAACGCGATAAGGTATGGACAATCCACGGACTATCTCTTCTTCAGTCGCCAAAATTTCCTCATGAATGGCTGCGGCATCTTCGGGCTTACAAAAGACAAACATTTCCACCTTGTCAAACTGATGAAGTCTGAAAATACCCCTGGTATCCTTACCGGCCGCTCCGGCTTCTCTCCGAAAGCAAGTTGAATAGCCGGCATATTTAAGAGGTAACAAATCGGAATCTAAAATCTCTCCCTGATGGAGAGCGGCCAAAGCTACTTCCGAGGTGCCTGTCAGATACAGCTCATCTGGCTCTACCTTGTATAAATTGCTTTCTTCCGTAGGAAGAAAGCCTGTACCATACATGGCATCTTCGCGCACCAACACAGGCGGCAATACAAGCGTAAAACCTTTGGCGACAAGTGTCTCAATAGCATAGCGGTATAGTGCCAATTCTAGTAAAGCAGCCTTACCCATGCGATAAGTAAAGCGGGCTCCGGACAACCTGGCTCCGCGCTCCATATCAAAATCGCCGAGCTCCAGATGATCTTTGACCGGAAATGCAAAATCTTTCCTGTCTCCCACTTCTTTAATGACAACGGCATCGGAATCGTCGGTTCCATCCGGAACGCTGTCATCAGGGGGGTTAGGAACTTTAGCCAGCAAAGCCTCGCGCTCTTTGACAACGCTCGTTAGTTCATCTTCAAGGCTTTGCAGCTCCAGCTTTTTCTGTTGTAAATATACAACTTGATCTTCGCTCGGCCTGCCCTTCGGCTTGGTCTCGGACCGCAACAGATCTACCCGGGCTTGCAATTGTCTCCACTTGTCGTCAATTGCCAGCAATTCCCGGAATGCGTCTGCTGCACCTTTTCTGGTCAGTCGGCGATGAAATTCTTCCGGATTGGCCCTGGCGGCCTTGAGATCAATCAGCGCTGTCTGCCTTTACGTCTCGACTTTGCCGAGGCCTTTGGCCGGTAAACACCGCTTGGGGAAGGCTTTGCTGCCGGCTTGGAGCCGGCGGAAGAATTGTGTGAGTCAGAGGAAGTGTCGGAGGCAATCCGAGCTGATCCGGGAACACGCCTTCCGTAAGCGGAAGACTGGTTGGAAAGAGAGGAAGATTTGGAATCAGATGTTGTCTGTTTTACTCTTGTAGAGCGGGAAACGTGATCTGAAGCCAATGCCCCGGTAGCAGCCGCTGCAGCGGAGTAAATTTGTCTGTCAAGCCCTCTGGCTCGCAATCTCTCTCGGATTGTCGTGTATTTGGGTTCTTTCTCTTTTAGAAAAGCCACTATCGGTGAAGCTATAAAGATTGAAGAGTAAGCCCCGGATAAAAGACCGATCAAAAGCGCCCATCCAAAATACTGTAGAGTCTGTGCACCAAGAATATCGGCGCCCAGTATCAATACGGATAGTATCGGCAAAATAGCTACCAAAGAGGTGTTGATGGATCTGGCCAGAGTCTGGTTCATCGACAAATTGACAATATCGGAAATACTGAGTCGTCCGGTGGATCCGATGTGAGATACATTGTCACGTACCCTGTCGAATACAACTATGGTGTCGTACAACGAGTAACCGAGGATCGTTAAAATGGCCACCACCGTATCAGGGGTTACCTGCAAACCTGTCAGGGAGTAGATACCGACAACAACCATAACGTCGTGGATAACGGCCAATACTGCTGCCAAGGCCATTCGCCATTCGAAGAATATGGATATATAAAGAGAAACTACGATAAAGAACACTATCAAAGCTTCTATAGCTTTATTGGTAACCGAACTACCCCAAGAGGGCCCGACGCTGTCAACCCCGACTGCTTCCGGGTTGACACCGGCCAACCTAGCAAGAGCATCGGTAACTCTGGCTACTTGAGCCTGATTTGGGCTTGAGCCGTTCCCGAGTTTGGCTTCCACTTGAAGAGTTTTGTTTGAGGAATCGCTTCCTAAAACCGTTATCGTTGCGCCACCGTAACCGAGCGGTCCAATGGCTGTTCTGGCTTCCGCAGGAGTCACGGTTGAGGTTCTGACCTGCCAAGCTGTACCTCCGGCAAAATCAATACCAAGATCGAGACCCCTGGTAGAAAGAGATATCAGACCGGCGAATATAACAACTAAGGAAATTGCAAACCATATTTTCTTACGCCGAACAAAATCTATTCTGGTCTCTCCGTGATAAAGCTTACGATAAAAACCTTCACGCTTGTGTCTCGTGGTTAGCGACTCTCGGCTCTCTTCGGACAAAACAGAGGTAGTGGCAACCGAGGAAACGGGTCTTTCCTCTCGTCGCGCTTTGACTGCTTTGGCTGACTTAGTAGGAATGGATGGGGAAAAATCAGGTTGATCTTGCCACTCTATGGCATCTTCATAAGTTGGCTCTTCTTGGTCAGTGTCATCTTCTGATTCTTCATCGTCTTCGAGACTTTCATCTCCTGTAGTGGCATCTGTCGTGGAATTCTCTGTAGGTAAGTCTTCTTCAAGAAAGTCGATTCCTTCGTCTTCCAGACCGTTTTCTTCTTCTGCACCAATGGTCAGTTCATCGTTCAAATCGCTTGGTGAAGATCCTTCTTCGCGACGGCGCCTGGCTGCGTCTCCCGGTTTGATGATATCTGGGCTCATGAAGTGGCTCCCGACTCTATTTTTTGCTTATCTTTTCTGCCTGCATCAAGACCTCTGGCAACTCCCAACCAGCGCGCTTCTGTAAATAAGCGGTTTGAGCCTAGGAGAATGACGAGCGGTCTGGTAAAGAAATAGGAAGTCAAAACGTCTACCAAAGTGGAAAGACCGAGCATAAAGGCAAAACCTTTGACGGCTCCGACAGAAAGTATCCACAGAATTAGAGCTGCCAAGAAAGATACGGCGTCGGCCGACAAGATAGTGCGGTATGCGCTTTTGAAGCTTTTGTCCACGGAAGCTCTGATGGATTTACCTGCCCTGACTTCGTCTTTTAGTCGTTCAAAATAAACCACATACGAGTCCACCGTAATACCGATTGACACAATCAGACCGGTGACTCCGGAAAGATCCAACGTCAAACCAAATGAGGTATTTCCGAGAATGGAGACGAGGCCGTAAATAAAAGCCGCCGTTGTGGCAAGACCGAGCAAGACAACCACACCCAAGGCTCTGTAGTAGATGATCGTATAGATCATAACCAGTAAAAGTCCCAAAATACCGGCCAGAAGTCCGGCAGTCAGGGAAGATGAACCGAGAGACGGCGACACAGTCTGAGCTGTTTCCTGAACAAGCCTGACCGGCAGTGATCCGTAATTCAAGTCAAGCGCCAAAGTACTTGCCGTCGAAGAGTTGAAATTACCGGAAATCTGTCCTGATCCCGGGAAATTCGTCGATTCGATAATGGGAGCTGAAATGACCTGTCCGTCTAAATCATCGGCCACCAAAGTACGGTAGTACTTCTTGGCGATATCATTGAAGATTGCCCCACCGCTGGAAGTAAGAGTAAACTGTACGATCCACTGGCTACTTTGGTTTAAAGCCGCCGTGGCCGAAGCGATAATCTGTCCGTCAGCTTCCTGTCCGTTGATATAGGCCGGACCAAGCACCATCCTCGGAGCCTGTATTTGCCCGTTGGATGGAAGTATTACATTTTGACTGGGATTGTCTTCGCTTACCGAAGTAGTCGGGTAATTGGCATAAATAGGATCCTCAGAGTCGGCAATGGGTGGACTGTATGTCAAAGTTCCACTAGAGTTATTTACGGCATACTTTGATGTAAAGAGGTAAGCCCCGGTAGGCGTCGGCGGCTCCCTGTAAGTAGCTTTGATGGCTTTGTGCCCTTTGGTGGCTTTCGGCGGAATATAAGCTGGGGCTCCTCCAAGTACAGGCCTAAAGAACAGCTGTGCCGTCGTACCTATGATTTGTAGTACTTTTTGAGGATTCTTGACGCCGGGAAGCTGTACGACAATCTGGTTCCCTTCGGTGGATACGTTGGGCTGAGCAACGCCCAAACCATTCAACCTGTTATCCATGACATTGACAGCCGTTTGCAACTCGGATTGAGGAACGGCATGAGCGGGAACGAACACAACGGAAAGTCCTCCAGCCAAGTCCAATCCTAATTTAGGATGCCAATTGGCTGCAAGAGCACCTCCAAGGGTACCTATACATATCAACGTTGTCACAATGACACTTGTAATTAATTTTCGGCGCATTTACGACTCTCCGCGCTCATCGGCACCCAAATCCCCCGTATGACTATCTGATACTTGATCGTTATTATTGGGAGTATTACCCCTCAAGTCCGAATCTACTTTAGCTTGAAATTTACCCGATTCTTCCCCTAAATCATATTTTGTTGAAGTCTCGTCGTTTTCTTTGCCGTCCCTGCCGGTATTTGAAGCCGTTGACCATTTAGGAGCCGATGCTCCGAATGTCTCGTCATCGTCTTCCACAACGCGTCCGATCGCATGTCTTAGAACCGTAATTACGACACCGGGAGAGATTTCCAAATCAACTTTTCCGTCTTGAATATCGATTACTTGACCGACAAGGCCAAAAGTGGTTACCACTTTGTCTCCTATCAGAAATTGCCGATTGGGACGGTTATTATATCCTCCCTGACCACCGGCGGTTCTGGCACGCATCTTTCTCGACCAGACAAAAAAACCTATAAACAAAATAAAAAGTACAAGAAGGAGTATCGGAGACGAGCCGGGAGATGTCTTAGCTGTCTTGGAAGAAGTTTTTGCCAGCAAGATAACCGGAGCCAGCTTATCCTTTAAAGTAAAAACCTGATCAGATATCGTAAGCACTGCGTTGTAAACCATAATAATTCCTAAATTCTCGATAAAATTGTTCCTAAAACTTCCGTATTCTATCCTATGAATACGGAAGGTAAATCACAAATACTGCTTTAGTGGCATTCTTTTAACTTTACACTCTATGCCCTGAATTGATTTTATATTCGACAAGAGGAGAGTTTCCGATAAAAATCCTCCGCTTTATATTTATTACGGCACAATCTTTAAATAATTGGAGTAACTATCGGTTACGCAAACAAAAAGAGAATTCGCCTGAAAACATTAAAATATTAAAGAGCGACAACTCTCAGAAGCTATCGGTTTCCAGATTATTCGAATCGGTAGATTCGTTTACTCTTAGGTCCTCTTCTTCGTGTGTTTTCTTTTCCGGAGGTGATATGCCCAGGTGGCGCCAAGCGGCCGGCGACGGAATTCTGCCGCGTGGAGTCCTTAGAATCAATCCGGCTCTGAGTAGATAAGGTTCATACACATCTTCCAAAGTATCCGGCTCTTCACTGAGGCTCACCGCCAGAGTAGACAATCCGACGGGTTGACCTTCGAACCTGATACATAAAACTTCAAGTATTTTACGGTCCAAGTGATCAAGACCAAGACCGTCGACGCCAAACAGCTCGCAACCCTCTCTGGCTGATTCTTTTGTAATTATTCCGCTTCCTCTTACTTGGACGAAATCGCGTACCCGCCTGAGTAGACGAATGGCCAGACGGGGTGTACCTCGTGACCTCTTGGCTATTTCCAAGGCGCCTTGGTTATCTATCTCCACTTCCAGCAAGCGGGCGCTTCGAAGCACTATGGATTTCAACTCATCGACATCGTAGTGTTCGAGACGGGCCACAAAACCGAAGCGGTCACGAAGCGGTCCCGTGACAAGTCCGGTCCGAGTTGTAGCTCCCACCAGGGTAAAAGGAGGTAAGTTTAACCTTATCACCTGTGCGGATGGACCTTTTCCGATGACGATGTCTATGGCCTGGTCTTCCATGGCGGGATAAAGCACCTCTTCCACGGCGCGCGACAGTCTGTGAATCTCATCTATAAACAAGACGTCCCCAGCGGCAAGTCCGCTCAGGACGGCTGCCAAATCGCCGCCGCGGGCTAGAACGGGGCCGGAGGTTACTTGCAACTTTGTTCCCATCTCATTAGCCACTATGGATGCTAAGGTTGTTTTTCCGAGTCCCGGCGGACCGGCAAATAATATATGATCAACCGATTGCAACCGTTGTTTAGCCGCCTCGATCAGAATGGAAAGATGTTCTCTGAGCCCGGCCTGTCCGACGAACTCGTCAAGATGCTTTGGTCTTAGCCCGGCCTCCAGAGCTTCATCCGGGATTTTTGCCGTCGGAGAAACTATTCTTTCCTGATTTGATTTAGCGGTATCAAAAGTTTGACCTTTTACTTTATCGCCGCCTTCCGGTCGCAAGCTTAATCCTTTTTCTAAGGGCTGTAAATCTGAATCTATGATTTCTTTTCTGGGACTCATGGTTGCTCACCGATCATCGTCTGGCCAAACTCCGTAACGCCATTTTCAACATATCTTCAGGCGTAGACGCATCCAATTCTTCACGCGACAATTGCGACAGGGGGAAAAGTGCATTTCTAATTTCGTCATTTCCATACCCCAGGGATTTTAAAGCTTCTCCGATCAGGGCGATTTCTTTGGAATAAGTCCCGTAATTGTGATCTCCTGTCGCCAAGGCAGCTATCTGACTTGTCTTGGTTGTATAGATAGCGGTCAGATTTTCCATTTTCCCCAACCGCTCGCTCAATTCTATGACGAGTCTCTGGGCCGTTTTTTTGCCTATACCGGGCACTTTTGTCAAAACGTCAATATCGGAGTTGACAATTGCCGATATCAAATCGCCCATCTCTCCCGAAGAAAGAACCGTCATCGCCAGAGAGGGACCGACTCCGTTTGCCAAAAGCAACGATTCAAAAAACGATCTCTCCTGCCCAGAAGAAAAACCGTAGAGGGAAATGACCGACTCCCTGATATAAGAGTATATTTTTAGACTGACAGTATCACCTATTTTACCGATCAGATCTAATGAATTTTTCAAGACCGTCACTTTGTAGCCGACTCCTTGCACATCTACGGTAATCTGGGCGGTTACATCCGGCATAATTTGGATTTCTGCCAATTCACCTTTTAGCGAAGCTATCATCTTGTTTCCATATTCCCTGTCCTTGGGATAACCTGGTCACGATCGGGTTGAAACGCATAGCGCGTCATGTGCGATTTGGCAACCTGGGGTATCCGACTGGCCGAAATATGACAGTATGCCAAAGCCAAGGCGTCGGCTACGTCGGGAGGATTTGGTACTTGCGGTAATTTTAAAAGTGACATCATCATTTTTTGCACTTGATCTTTGCTGGCTCCCCCATATCCGGCAACTGCTAATTTGACTTCGTTGGAAGTATACTCCGCCACGTCCAGGTCGGCTTCGGATGCAGATAGAAGAGCGACCCCACTTGCTTGCCCCACAGCCATGGCTGTTTTAGCATTGGTTTGAAAAAAAACCCTTTCCACAACCACCACGTCCAATTGTCGCTCGTTCATCAGGGTCTGCAATTCCCGGCGCAATTCAGACAATCTGTCCGGGATAGCAGCGGAAGGACTTGTGGTGATTACTCCGGCTTTGACGGCGGTGATCCCATCTTTGCTGTGATGCAGCAGGCCGTATCCACAACGCGACAAGCCGGGATCTATACCTAAAACAAACATATGTTCGTATATTAGTTGATAATCGGGAAGAGATCGAGCCTATATAACTATTTTTTACTGCCGAGCTTATTATCAAACGGCAAAGATCAAGAGGCACTTGTTAGATATCGGTCGATCCCGGTCATTTGGCTTTATTCGGCTATTGCCGCCATCATCTCGTCGGGAATGAGGAAATTAGACCAGACGTTTTGCACATCGTCATGCTCTTCCAGGAGATCCATAACGTGGAGTACTTTTCTGGCGACACTTTCCTCGGTGACCTCAACTGTATTGGCAGATACCATAGCCATCTCAGCCGAGTCATATTTAATCGAGTTCTTGTCGAGGGCATCTGTAATCTTATGCAAATCGCTGGGGTTACAAGTCATTACCCAGGAATCTTGCTCCAACTCGACATTTTCCGCTCCACATTCGATCGAGAAGGCCACTATATCGTCTTCGGAGACAGAATTGGGAATGAGAATAATTCCTTTACGCTCAAATTGCCAGGAGACGGCACCCGGCTCTGCCATCGATCCGCCGTTTCTCGAAAAAATAGTCCGTATCTCTGATCCGGTCCTGTTTCTGTTATCGGTCAAACATTCTACGATCACGGCTACACCGGAAGGGGCATATCCTTCATAACTGATCGCTTCATAGCGGACGCCTTCCAATTCCCCCGTACCGCGCTTGATGGCTCTTTCGATCGTATCCAATGGAACGGAAGCGTCTCTGGCTTTTTGAAACATGGTTCGTAAGGTGGCATTGGCGTTTATATCACCGCCGCCTTCTCTGGCGGCCACCTCAACTTGGCGTATGAGCTTGGCAAACAGTTTGCTTCTGGCCTTGTCCTTAGCCCCTTTTTGATGCTTAGTTGTTGCCCACTTTGAATGACCGGACAATTATTTCCTCCCAGCGGTTAATACTTACCTTTAGATCCTACTAGATTTAACCGAATAAAATATTTATGAGTAAACAAAAATTTCCGGATCCAAAATCACATTTCTGTCAGCATTTGCATTCTGTCTGAGGTATTCAATACCCCAAGCTTTGCCCCCTCTTTCAATCTCGGATCGTCAAGGGGAATCAGCCAGAAGGGAGCGGTTAACTGTCTTGACAATTTATCGAGCATTTTGGGTGCGACACTTGACAAATCGACCTTAGCCAGGACGCGATAGAGTCCCGGGGGATATCTCGTTAGCAAAACAGTAGTCTGATCACAAAGAACCGCTCTGTTCTTACCTGATACTTTGAAAAGAAACGACATTAAAAAAGGATCGATGAGCAACAACAGCGGAAATATCTTTGTCACCAAAGAGGCAATTTTTTCTTCCTTTCGGCGTAAAAAAGCCACCTGGCTAGCCAAAATTGCTTCCAGTTCGATACGCTCCAAGGAACGCAAAATTCCGGTTGTAATAATGACAGCCGCTTTTTTGTGCATCATTTTTACCGTTAAAATATTGATACAGTCGTCGTCTTTTATTATATAAACATCGGGTATCGCTATACCGGCAGTCAAAGAGAGCTGTTCTAATAGACCAAAGACGCGCGGTTCTATTTTTTCATTTAACTTAATGGCTCCGAGTCGTCCCAAAAGGCGCTTAGACGATCCGAGATATCCGGAAATACCCACAAGTACAACCAGTAAGACAAGACATATTGCCAGTGCAAACAGACCGAGAAATGCCCAACAAATCACACACAATAAAATGGCGATCACAAGCAGCAAAGCAGCCAGAATCCGGATTGTCTTTTTTGGCGAAGGAATCTTATCCAAGGGCTGCAATGCAACCAAAGAGTTATTCTTTAAAGCTTTTGCCTGCATGTTTCTCACTTTTTAATCTGTTTTGACACATTATAACAGGCAGATGAAAGCCTATATTTATGCGGCGTTGATAGTTTGGAGAAAATACAGGGATGTCGTTTTATGATCGTGCCTCGAAAAGTACTATCTAAAGAGTCAGGACACCTAGGCTGGCCGATCCTCCATCTTGACAAGAGCGTTTTGGAAATCCTCCAGATATATGTTGGCTAAGTTGGCGATAGACATTTGTTCAGCGCGGATAAGTCCTTTTCTGATTAGATCTTGGCGTAAGTCGTTATCGACAAGTACGTCGGTAATTGCTTTTTTCAAGTCTTCGGGGTCGTTTGGCTTGACGAACAAAGCAGCCTCCCCTGCCGAAGCCCGATGGCCTGGTATATTGGAACACACGACCGGAACGGCAAGAGCCATGGCTTCCAAAATGACTATGCCAAAAGATTCTCCCGTTATGGCCGGAGATATAAGTAGAGAAGAAGCTTTAATTCGCGACAATTTTTCTTCGTCACCCACCCTGCCCAGCCAAAAGATATTCTTAGAAGAGGCGTATTTTGGTTGTAGTCGTGCCATCTCCGGCCCGGACCCTAAAATAACGACGTCGACATCCAAAGCGGTATCTGAGAGCGCCTGCAGGAGAATCTCAAGGCCTTTTCTCGGTTCCAGTCTTCCGACAAAACATATCGTCGGACGGGAAGCAGCCGCGCTTTTATATGGTAAAACCTTACTTAGCGAAACGGTGTCAATTCCGTTGAAAACCACTTTTGCTCTCCGGGCATTTCCCGCTTTTACCACCTTGGCCAACGTGTGTTGGGCGGGCTTGGATACGGCGTAACAAAGATCGGCTTTTTTGTACAGAGGCCTCAATAAAAAACCCACCGATTTATAACCTCCCCCCGCACCCGAGCGGTGAAAAGTAGCGGCTACGACAGGACGCTTATGTGGTCGCGCAGAAAGCATAGCTGCGACAGATAAGATAGGGGCAAAAGGCTCATGTACATGTAAAATATCCGGTGACCATGACTTTATTACACCAGACATAGTCATGGCGGACCGGAGGGAAAGAGATATTGGAGCCACAGATCCGTTGGCGCGCACGGCAAGAGTTTTACCGGCGGAAAAGAAAAAAACCGCTTCGGATCGATCTTGGTTTTCGGGGGTCAAATCCGAGTGAGAATGCATTCTGATATTTGTAACCGATTCGTCTTTCCCTTGGTTTCCATCCCTCAAAGAAGCCGGTAGGCGGTTTTTTGATCGCAGATTTTTTATCCTATCGAATCCGGTAGATATGCGGCTCCTTATGGTGAGTACAGTTTGACTTTTGTCTCTTACTCTCTTTTTGTACCCCGAATCAAACACTTGATAAGGCAGGAAACCGGCTTCCTGTGAGACTTGCCCGGGAGCTATAACCAATACTTCATGGCCGTTATTGACAAATTGCTTTGCCAGCAGCAAGGTTTGATTCTGTACCCCTCCCGGCACTGACATACCGTAGGGGCAAATCAGACATATTTTCATGATAAATTCTCGGTCTCCTTGGCCGCTTGATTGTCACCTGGAAAATCCTGGGAGCCATCTATGATAAATATAGGCTGGAAAGCATGCCACTGAGAGGGGGCTTTTTTGATCAGCAATTCAAATTGAACAGCCATCTCCTGTGTTACTCTTCCGATATCCTGGCGCAACTGCCCCCGCCTCGTTGTATCGAGCGGAGGAAGAATTACGCCGTGAGCTTTGCCTCCCGGTCGTTGATAAACGGCACACGGCAGAAGAACGGCGTCATTTCGCAAAGCCAGTAGTGCCGGACCTCCCGGCAATTTGGCTTTTCGTCCAAAAAACATTACTTCGATGCCACCTCCGGAAATGTCTCGGTCGGCAACCAGAGCAATCATGCCTTTATTGTTCAGTACTTTGGCCAATGCCGTCGTGGCTCCGTATTCTAGGGGAAAAATTCTCAGCCCCAGCTTTTCCCGCTTTTTACGGAACCATTCAAACAATTCCCGCGGTTGAATCGCCTCCGCCACCGTGGTAACTTGCCACCCCTGCCTGGCAAACCATAGAGCCCCTATTTCCCAGGAACCGAGGTGAGGCAACACAAGTATCACTTTCCCGTTGGTCGCCAGCGCTTCTTCCAGGAATTCCTCCCCTTCGACACTCCAGTCTTTTTTGAGCCCGGAAATGGAGCTTCTCCCCAGTCTGGCCACTTCAGCCCAATACCTGCCATAATCTCTGTAAGCTTGGAGAACGGTTTTGCGCAATTGCGATGGATCTGATTTTTCTAAAACTGGTTGTAAATTATCGGCTACGGTCTGAAATTGTGAAGGAGATTTCTCCGACAGTTTCAAAGCGACAAATTGTGCCAAACCGACGGCTACTTTCCTCGGGAGAATCCGTAAAATAAATGCCACGCTACGGTATGCAAAGTAAGCTTTTCTCAGTCGTTTCGCGTCATTATCAGATGGCATAAACTGTCAACACCCGCTTATCGGTAGATACAAAAAATGGCTCAAAACCAAATGTAAAGTAATATTAACGGAAATACTACTAAATATCGGCTCTGCATTTATCTGCAAGCAGACATTTTACCTTTCCGATAAAATGTGCCTAGAAAGCGGTTAAACCGGTGATAAGTTATTTTTGATTCCGCTTTTCCCTTTTAATTCTTTTTTTCTCCACCCCTGAAGAGCTGTTGTGGGAAAAGTGAAAACTGGGTTCTCCGTAACGCTTTTGAGCCATGCGTAGCCTTGTCGATTGCGACATGGAGGTTCTGCGCTTGGTCTTGTAGTAATTGAAATACCAATCTTTTTCTTTTGTATCGGCTGCACCCCTACGGGATCTCCAGACAGAGTGGACTTTTGGCGTCCGCCATTCGGATTTTTTACTCCTACCTGCGACTTGGGGAATTTGCATCCATACTTTGTAAAATCTTCCGACAGCCGTTACCAGACAGAGCAGCAGTAGAACAGCCAGCATTTCGAGAAAGATGATGTGGAGGGCCATCGAGATACCGAGAAAAATTAACCTCTCGGCGCGCTCCATCAAGCCGCCTTTGGCGTCTAATCCGAGTGTTTCCGCTTTGGCCCTCTCATAGGAAATTATTTGCGAAACGGCCAAAATTGCCAAAGGGACAATGGCATACTTTGGATGAGCGCTATCTAAAAAGTAGTAAGTCACGCCGCCAAATATCAAAGCGTCGGAAACTCTGTCGATTACAGAATCAAGGAAAGCTCCCCTGACGGAGGCTGTATTGGAGGCTTTGGCAACCGACCCGTCCAGAAAATCCATCAAACCGCCGACTGTCAATAGAACTATGGCTATATAAAAATAACCTCTGGCGATCGCAAATGCCGTGATTGCCGCCAAGGACAAACCTACCATGGTAATGAAATTGGCCCTGACACCGCGGATCGCAAGTTGCGGCCCCAATTGGTACCACTTATATTTAGTACCCGAGGGAGTAACTTCAACATTGGGGGGGGAGACTTCCGCAGATACCTGCGACTTATCAATCTCGTTTTCTGGTTTTTCATAAACGACGGAGGCGTCGGAAGAAGAATTATCTAAGTTTTTTATTTCTCGTGTTTTATGGCGATTTCCGTCGATCATAAGATCTCCTCGTTATGCACATATTAAACGCTACCACTACCTTAGCAAGCCGTGGCGGGTAATTTACACAATGGCTAAATTTAATGCTAAATACCCGTTATCGTGTACTATTTCATATTAAGAAAATATCTGTTTCTGGCCGGGTGGCTTTAACGGCTATTTTCTTTACCAGTTAGAAGATATTTTCTCAAAAGTTACATCCAGAGATTCCGGCAATACCCTTGTGGAGGCTATCGAGGTCATAAAACTCGTATCGCCATCCCAACGGGGCAGAACATGGAAATGGAGGTGTTCGGGAATGCCGGCACCGGCCGCCCTTCCTAAATTGGCTCCCATATTAAACCCGTCGGGATCGTAAGTTTTTCTAAGAGCTTCGACTGCCCTGCGACACATCTTCCAAAGATTGGCGTGCTCTTCTTCGGAAAGTTCGCTGATATCTCCGACATGCCTTTTCGGCATGATCAGCATATGGCCCGTGCCGTAAGGATAGGCATTCAAAAGAGCCATTCCGTTTGGATCAATATGAATAAGATGGCTTTCCTTGTTAGGGTGCCCAACAGAGGCGATCGCACAAAAAATACATCTATGATCAGAACTCGGGTTGTTTGCCTCAAGATGTTCCGGCTCTTTTAGATTTTGGCTTTTTTGATCTATAAGGGATTGTTTGACATACTCTTTTTCTCTGATTTCACCGGCAACTTTATTGACATAGTCGGAGCGCCATCCGGCCCAGAGCTGATCAAATGTCATTCGATACTTCTTTACCTAAAGCAGACGACTGATCATATTGTTCTTTGAAACCCTCCGTGGGATTGGAAAGATGGCTGCTGATGTCATATTTGATTTTGTCGATCAGGGTATCTACGTCAAAATCTCTGATGGGATCCTTGCCTCCGCGCAAGTTTACCCCGACGGTATTATTGAGGGTATCTTCATTTCCCACTACCAAGATATAGGGAATTTTCTCCAGTTTGGCTTGCCTAATTCTGGCAGAAAGCGGTTCTCGTGCCAAAACGTAATCGGCTCTTATCGAGGCACTTCCAAGTTTCTCTGCCACTTTTAGACAATATGAATCGTGGTCGTCTCGGACCGGAAGTACTCTCACCTGCATCGGAGAGAGCCATGTCGGCAATGCTCCCGCATAATGCTCGATCAAAACACCGAAAAAGCGTTCCACGGAACCAAACAATGCCCTATGGATCATTACCGGCCTATGTCTGACATTATCGGGACCTATATAGTGAAGGTCAAAACGCTGCGGCAGCTGGAAGTCCAACTGAATAGTCGACATCTGCCATGTACGGCCTATCGCGTCCTTGGCCTGAACGGAGATTTTAGGTCCATAAAAAGCCCCCCCTCCTTCGTCCATTACAAGGGGAATGCCCATTAAATTCGCCGTATCATGCAACGCATTGGTGGCCTCTTCCCACTCTGCATCAGAACCTACTGCCTTGCCGGGAGGTTTTGTGGAAAGTTCCAAATAGAAATCGTTCAACCCGAATTCTCTCAAGAGATCCAGAACAAATCCCAAAATGGATTTCAGCTCCCCCGTCATCTGCTCTCTGGAGCAAAAGATATGAGAATCGTCTTGG
>JAJZMK010000058.1 GCA_021798275.1 Actinomycetes bacterium
TGACCAAGGATTGTTACGGTTTCAGACAATACGGCATCGTATGGCATACAAATATCCTTTCCTCGAGTTGATGTAGATCTTTCTCGGCCCTAAAACAGCTCTAAACAGCCGACTCCTTATTTATCAAAGTCTATATTACTTGCATACCAGCTTACGTGTATAGCGGGTATATAGAGTGATTTTTAATATCCTGCAGTTTTATGTATTAATCTACCGAAATCCTCCGGTCTGGCAACGCAAGCAGCTTGTGATACTTGGATCATTTTTACGCTTCTCGGTCTGTGTGGAGAAGTAATTTTTTTTAAAAAAACGGTCGGAACAACAAGGCCTATTTAGGCTAAGTCTGATACTTACTGTAAGGTGTCAAAGAAAATTATGGTAGAAGAGTTAAAAAAACAGCGCCGAGAGATGGTGGTCTCGACGCTGTTTTTTGTGAAAAAATACAATGTTTGCTTTGTAACCGGTGGTTCAGTCGGTAACCAATTCTCTGACGGCCGAAGAGATTTGAGCCAGACCTTTTTTCCCGTCGGCAAAAAACATGGAAGTTTTCTCATCCAAGTAAAGTTCGTTGTCGATACCGGCATAACCTTGGCCCATAGACCTCTTGATGACAATAACGTTCTTTGCCTTGTCGACGTCGAGAATCGGCATGCCGCTGATGGCATTACCGGGCCGTCTTGCCGCCGGGTTGATCACGTCGTTGGCTCCGATTACCAAAGCCACATCGGCAGTCGGAAATTCCAAATTGGCCGCTTCCATTTCATATAGTTGTGGATAAGGAACGTCGACTTCGGCCAGCAGTACGTTCATGTGGCCCGGCATACGCCCGGCAACCGGGTGTATGGCGAAAATGACTTCGATGTTACGGTCTTCCAGCAATTGCGCCAAGTCCTTCAATTCTCTCTGGGCCTGAGCCGCAGCCAAGCCGTAACCGGGGACGAAAATCACCTTATTGGCATACGCCAACTGTATGGCGGCATCGTCGGCCGACACCTGCTTGATATTTCCGGAGGAAGTGACGGCTCCCGCGGCGGCGGCATCGCCTTGTCCGAATCCACCGATCATGATGTTTGGTATGGAACGATTCATGGCATCTGCCATCAGCTTTGTCAAAATAGTTCCTGATGCTCCCACCAAAGCTCCGGCGATAATCAATGCCGAGGAATTGATGACAAATCCAGCCATGGCCACCGCTGTACCCGTGAAAGCGTTCAGCAAAGAAATGACCACCGGCATATCCGCTCCACCGATCGGTAAGACCAATGTGACACCGAACAACAGGGCTGCCACAAGGAGGATAATGAGCACATTTGTATTGGCGGCGCCGGTGAATAAAAAGGCGGCGCTCCCAAGACCGGCTATCGTCAAAAGAGAGTTAATTATTTTTGAACCCGGCAGGATAATCGGGCTCCCCGAGATCAGACCCTGTAGTTTCCCGGCCGCAATGATTGAGCCGGTAAAGGTCACCGCTCCGATTAGGACATCCAGCGCTGTCGCTACTGCGGGAGTGGGGGCAATAGTTGCCAAGTGCAGATTTTTGTCGTGAACAAAATCGGTCAAGGCCACCAAAGCGGCGGCACCTCCACCTACGGCGTTAAAGATGGAAACGAGCTGAGGAATATCTGTCATTTTTACTTTATCGGCGGAGCGCAATCCTATCAGAGAGCCCACGACGAAACCGACCGCCAGAACGGCCCATCCGGTAGCGCTGCCTCCTCCCTGGTCGATTAGATATGCCAGGGTGGCGCAAATGGCCAGCACCATTCCCACAACGGAGAACTGACTGCCTTTCCTGGCTGTGGCCGGTGAGTTCATGAGGTGGAGACCCATGACGAATAAAGCCGCCGCCAGTAAGTAGATTAGGTCAACTACTGTCTCTATGGTACTCATTACTGCACCTCGTTTACATCTGAGGCGGAAGTCTGGCTTACAGGTTTGGGGGTATTTATTGGCTTACGTTTGAACATTTTTAGCATACGATCCGTAACTTTATAACCACCGGCTACGTTCATTCCGGCAAATACCATGGCAAAGAAAGCCAAAACATATCCGAGAGCGGTGTGAGCCTGGGCAGCCGTCAGCATTGCACCGGCTAAGACTATACCGTGGATGGAGTTAGCCGCTGACATCAGCGGTGTATGTAAGGTGGCGGGAACTTTTGATATGACTTCAAACCCAACCAAGAGACTGAGTATGAAGATGCTGAGATCCGTAAGTAATTGATGGCTCAATTTAGTTTACTCCTCTTCCGCTTGCGCTAATTTTTCCGATATTGCCTGATTGGTAATTTTCCCGTTATGACAAATGACAACTCCCTGCTGCACCTCATCTTCGGTATCGATGTTCAATACTCCTTCTTTAGTCATATGAATAAGAAGAGATGTCAGGTTGTTGGAGAAAGCATCGGAGGCGCTGGCGGCCATGGAAGAAGGCAGATCGGGAGCTCCGATAATTTTGACGTTATTTTCCGTGATAACGGTTTCGTTGGGCTTTGAGAAAGCCACGTTGCCTCCCAGAGAACTGGCGGCAATGTCAACTATTACGGACCCGGGCTTCAGTAATTTAATCGCCTCTTCGGTCACAAGAAGCGGAGGTTTCCTACCCGGCACCTGTGCGGTGGTGATGATCACATCCTGCCTGGAAAGATGTTTATTGAGAGACTCCTGTTGTTTGGCAAGTTCTTCATCACTTAAAGCACGGGCATAGCCGCCTTCGCCCGAACCGGATATATCGCCCAACTCTATAAATTTTGCTCCCACCGAAATAACTTCGGCTTTTGTTTCCGGCCGGACGTCGTAACCGGAAACTATGGCCCCCAGTCTCTTGGCCGTTCCCATAGCTTGGAGTCCGGCTACGCCGGCCCCTAGGACCAAGACGGCGGCCGGTTTGGCGGTACCGGCGGCCGTGATCAACATGGGGAAGTAACGGCCGAATTCATTGGCCGCCACCAGTACAGATTTGTAGCCGGCTATGTTGGCTTGGGAAGAGAGGACGTCCATGGTTTGTGCTCTGCTCAGCCTACGGTTGATGTTGTCCAAACTGACGGCGGTCACCCCTTTGGCTACAAGGGATCTCACAAGAGCCGTGTCTATTTGAGGCTGCAGAAGTCCGATCAACACCTGCCCGGTACGTAGTGAGGCAAGGATTTTTTCGTCGGCTTTTTTGACGCTGACAATCACGTCCGCTTTTGAAAGTAATTCTTCCCGGGAAACAATTTCCGATCCCTGTTTTACATACGAAGAATCGTCGTAAGAGGCATTTAGTCCCGCACCGCTCTCGATAAGGACCCTGATCCCGGCTTTTTGCAGTTTGGGAAGGGCAGACGGTACCAAAGCGACTCTTGAGTCGTAGGTCTCCTTGATGATTCCTATCACCACATGTCGGGAATCGTCCGCATCGATACGGCTGTCTGTTATAACAGACTCTCGGTTCTCACCTGAAGTTTCCATAACCCTCCTAAGAGTTCGCCCCTTTGCTCAGGCGCAAGTAACGCCGATATTTTTAGCTTATCTGTATGTTGCTTACAACTCTATAAGGAAGTGTCGATTAAAGTGGCATTGTTGAAAATAATTGGACTTTAGACCGTTTTGCAAAGTGTCATAATTACTTATTCACGATAAGAAGATGACACAAATGTACTCAGCTGGCGCATAAGCTTGATGTCGGAAGTCTTTTGGAGTCGATATTTTAGATGAAAGCCGAGGATTATGACAAAATCAAGTATCTCTCTTAGGGTAACCGGGTTGATGATAGGTCTCGGAACAGGTTGCTCCTCGCTCCTTTGCTACCTGGCGAACAGGATGATAACGCCACCCAAAAGGCCCGATTATCGTCGAGACAAGATAGTGGAAGTGAACAAAGACAATGTGATACTAAAAGCGACTGCGGATACGATAAGGCCCGGTATATATGAGCTGAATTTTCTGGGTGGAACAGCCATAGTGGGAGATGTCGTTGAAATGCATGACGACTTGGTTGTAAGAAAAATACTGGAGGTGCCATCCGGCAAACTCAAAAGAGGTGGCGCGGCTTTCGGGGGTGTTTACGGCGGAGACCCAAAAAGCAGACTCGGTCTCGATTATGAGGAGATCGAACTTGCAACCGAAGTCGGCAACATGCCGGCCTGGGTGATTATGTCGCAAGCCGCTTCCTCATCATTGAAACCTTCGTGGGCAATTTTAATTCACGGGTGGGGCCAAGAAAGAGCCTATTGTTTGCAGTATGTTCCTATGCTCACGTCTCTCGGCATCAATTGTCTGATTTTGTCTTACCGCAATGATCGGGGTGCACCTCAAAGTCAAGACGGGAAATACCGCTTGGGACTGGAGGAATGGCGTGAAGTGGACGCCGCCGTCCAACACATTGCGGATCGCGGCGGCGAGCAGATATTTCTCTACGGGTTTTCAATGGGCGGACAAATAGTTATACAAGCCATGAAGAGATCATCTCTCGCCGGGCAATACGTGAAAGCACTTGTATTGGACGGACCGGTCTTGGATTGGCAAAGAGTCATTTATGCCCTTGCCAAACGGTCTCACCTGCCTAAGTTCTCGGCCAAAATGACTATGAAAGTTTTAAAGATCAAAAAGTCAATAAGTTTTAAAGACTTAAATGCAGTTGACAATGACATGGGTTTTTCCGGCCCCATTTTAATACTCCATGGGCTTGACGATACCGTCGTCCCGTTTTCTGTCAGTGAATCGTTTGTTAAAAAATATCCCAATGCCAAATTGTGTGCTTTCAAAGAGGGCGGACATATGTTGTTGATGAATTCCAATCAAGACGTATATTGTCGCGAAGTAGAGACTTTTTTACGCAATTTCCTATAAAGCCAGGAGGTAGTAGGGTATGTTTATGACCATATAACCTTTGCAATGGATTTTAGAAAAGCGGGGGTAAAAAACTGTCTGAGTTCTACTCGTAAACCGGTTCCCAACCAAGAAGGCCTTCGGTGTTTTTTTTGGGTTTGAAAATCGGAAGAGATCCAAGTGTCGTAATCAAATCGGAATAGTGTCCAAGGACATCTCTGTAGTTCCCGTTTTCAGTCGCCAAAG
>JAJZMK010000128.1 GCA_021798275.1 Actinomycetes bacterium
AAAATCGTATTTAATGTGTAAAGCAGGTCGTCATTTTTTTCGGCATTGGAGCCGTAAATGATGTCTACGCTATGACTCGGGAAGCGATATTGCCTGATAAGAGACAGACTTTTTTGTACGCTACCTTGATGATTGGTTCTGCCCAGGTCGCGTAATACGCTAGGTACCAATGACTGGATCCCCAAAGATATTCTGTTTACCCCTCCGGCAGATAATGCGGCACAGAGATCTTCGGTAAAGCTTTCCGGGTTACATTCAACGGTTATTTCCGCATCAAGGTAGTGGTCTAAATGTCTAAGAAGACGAAGGAGTTCATCGGGGGCTATCAGAGAAGGTGTTCCTCCGCCGATATAGACAGATGTAGAGGGACGAAGAAGATCGTTAGCCTTGGCCAAGTCAATTTCTCTGATGCAGGCGTCAATGTAACGTGTTTGTAAGTGAGCGTACTTCGTAAAAGTCGTAAAAGCGCAGTAGTCACATCGTTCACTACAAAAAGGGATATGAATGTATACGGCAAATTCGTTTTCCACTGAAGATGAATTTTGGGTGGTAAAGAGAGTTTTGGCAGACAACAAAATGAGTTAAAACTCTAATGCCAAAAGTTTACTCCTCATCGGAGTGATGGACCAGTCCGGCCGCATCCAGAGCCTCTATCATTTCCGCTATATTCCGTCCGAAACTGGCTCCGAGTACACGCAAGTCCTCCGTTCTAATCGTAAGAACGCGCCCGTTGAAGTCCTGACGTTGGACTTGGACTTGCGCCAGAAAGTGACGTAAGGAATCTGCTTCTCTACCTGTGGCACCTTTTAGAACCATAAGGTCAATCCTTATACGCTGCGGTACACCAGGTTCTGAGTTGTTGGGCGTTACCGAAGAACTCGGGGTTCGGGCGGCTTCAGGTAACAATTGGTCGACGGGAACCGAGTATAGTTCGGCAAGTCTTTGCAATCTCGGTACGGAAATAGAGCGCTCACCGCGTTCGTAAGCACCGAGGACGGAGGCTCTAAATTCGTGATTAGAGGTGGCTTCCACCGCTTGTAGGGACATGTGTTTTTGACGACGCACCGCCCTGAGTCGAGCTCCTATATTGACGGTATACTGCGAGGGAACTATTTCGCCTGTATTTTCTTGATCCACTTCATGTGTAACGTCTGTCATATCGTCTCCACTTATTTCAGCTATGCTCGAGGTCTAAACCCATCTGCTTGACGCAGTCTGAATATTGAAAGTGTGTCCTCCTAAATATAGCGGTTTAACATTATTTGCTATTTAAAGACCTTTCTTATATCTTTAGAATATCACTCTCCGCGCGTAATCATATCGCTTGGGAGAAAATAAAGTGTTTAACCCTATAAGAAATAAAGAATATCCCCCTGTAATGCATTTCATGCTATTTCAGTACTTTATGCATTGTAACCCATTTTTAATACTACAAAGAAGTTTTTTCTCTATTCGCTATCAACGAAGAAGATAATTGTGAGTCTTTACTACTTCATTTCCTTAATCGGTAAATAAGGATTTCAACTTTTAGCCCTGCGCATTCAATCCTTTAGCGGTAGAAAGCAGGTAGCCGGATATGGCGGCAGCGGTTTCGACCCTGAGGATCCCATCGGAAAGGGAAATATGATTTTCTGAGAGAGCAAGTTCTTCTTTAGACCAGCCACCTTCTGGACCTATCAAAATAGAGCAAAACCGAGAAGAGAATTGCCCTTGTCCGGGTTCGGCAAAAGCCACGGGGCCCATTTTAGATATTTCCGGATAAGCGTCTTTCAGGCTCGTCAATTCGTGAAGAATACAAAGTCTGGGCCTCCTGGCTTGCGAGGCAGCCTCCAGGATAATTTTTCGCAGTCTTTCGTAATTTACTTTGGCTCCATCTTTACCGGTTTGGCTTCTTTCGGCCAGCAAGAGCCATATGTGGTCTACTCCGACTTCAGTCAATTTTTGTACTGCCCATTCCAATTTGTCAGCTTTGCAGAGTGACAAACCTACTCCTACCTCTTTGGAGTCTGTGAGTAAGCGTCGCAGCTTTGTGACGGGGATAAAGATATTGTCAAAATTGTAGGTAGGATCTCCGGTATTTTTGGCTTTAGGGAGTCGACCAGAAGAGGTCGACTTAATATGGTGCTCAGCTCTGAATATGCGATAATTACCTAAACCATCAGATACGGAAAGCAAATGACCAGGAGATATCCGAAGCACGTTGATCAGGTGGTGCCATGTCGAATTGTCAAGGATAATATGATTAATATCTTTAACAAAAACCATGGATTTAGATTTTCTAAGCTCCAAGTCGTTAGCGGCCGTTTGGAAGATCTCAATAGAGTCATCAGCTTGGATGTCATTGGTTGAAGATTTGTCGGACACAGAATTTGTTAATTTCGTTCTATAAAGATAAACATAAATATTATATATCAACAATATTCAAAAAATACTGTATGTGCCGCACGCCCCCAGCTGTCAATTTGTCACAGATGAAACAATCTTATTAATTAACCAAAGCTAGTGCGGATTTTATGAAAAATACCCCCTTCGCTAACAGGAGATACCTGCTCTTCACGCAGTTGTGCCAATTGGTGGAGAAGTTGAAGCTGTTCTTTTGATAAATTGGATGGCGTGTCTACTATCACCTGTACGTGAAGGTCGCCTCTTCCCTTGCCCCTCAGGACCGGAACACCTTTTCCTTTGATACGTACTACATGTCCAGATTGGGTTCCCGGCATTAACGTAATACGTTCTTTCCCATCGAGAGTGTCAAACTCTATTTCACTTCCCAAAGCCGCCTGAGTCATAGCCACATGTAATTTGAGGACTAGGTCATTACCGGCTCTTTCAAATCTATCATGCGGCGAAACACGCAAATGTACATACAGGTCACCCGGTACTCCCCCGCGCCAAGCAGCGCCTCCCCCTCCGCTTATTCTCAGTCTGACGCCATCGTCTATTCCTGCCGGTACGTCAACCGATACCGTCTTTTCGACCGTTCTGCGTCCTTCACCGCGACAATCGGGACATGGCGTAAGTATCTCTTCTCCGGTTCCCAAACATCTACTACATGCGCTCGTACTGACGACTTGACCCAAGATGGACTGACGAACTCTTCTAATTTGTCCTGTTCCGCCGCATTCCGAACATTTTGACGGATGAGTTCCTTCTCTGGCCCCAGTCCCTCCGCACGATTCACACGTAGACGGGGCTTTGACGGAGATTTCTTTTTGGGCTCCGAATACAGCCTCTTCGAATTGGAGTTGCAAAACCACCTCTAAGTCATCACCTCTCCGCGTAGCGGCAGAGCGGTTGTTGGTGGAACCAAAAGGCGAGCCGCCAAAGAAAGCTTCAAAGATATCCCCGAGTCCGGTGGCAAAACCATCCATCGACGGACCCCGCATTCCATCTGGGCCGAACTGATCGTAGCGGTTGCGCTTTTCCGGATCTTTAAGGGTTTCATATGCCAATGTGACCTCTTTGAAACGCGCTTCGGCATCTACGTCTCCGCCGTTTGCATCGGGGTGGAGTTGTCTGGCTAATGTTCTATATGCGCGCTTTATTTCCTCTTCGCTGGCGTTGCGGGATACTCCCAATATTTCGTAGTAGTCTGTCGACATTTAGACCCTTTGAATCTTGCTTCTTCCAAAACAGTTGGATATTATTTTTAGTAGGTTAATTCCAGTTTACTAGATAAAAATCTTTTGTATTCATAATATCATTTTTGGTATTTATAATAAAGCTCACATTCGCTGTTGGTCCGGAGACGCAAGAATATAGTTATGCCTTGTCTTGACTGGATTCAACAAAGATCGAGATTCAAATTCTCCAAGGAGCAGATATAGGTAGATCTATGTTGTATCGGAATGGATTAATTGTGGGCAACTTTAGTACTTTTGGATTCGGCGATCCGGGAAGTATGGAAAAGCCTCATAATTTTTACCTCTTTTTGTCAAGATTGTCGTCCGGATAAATAACTCCATTTAGATATCTGGGTCTATATGGATAAAGCGGCAACTTTTTACAATCATGTCGTGCTTATTTTATAAAGTATCTGTTTTTGCTGGATCATCGCAAATTATGTTGTGTAAACAATCAGGTTACCGTCTGCTGGGACATGTCTATCTATCTCGCATACAAAAAATGCATGTAGGAGTCATAAGCATACGCATACAAGTGTGTTAGAGGATTGAGATTATCGTAAAAATATTGGGAGTGGCATCTAGCTCCACTAGGCAACAGTTTGCCTGAATGTAAAACATCTTTCGTTCTAGGTCTCAATCAATCCGGTGTTTCAACGACAGCAGTCACACGTTTTATATACTGGTCGATACCTGTACTGTAACCGCTATGTCGCCGTCCATAGAAACTCTTCCCAAATAGAGGTAAGGCTGGAGATTCCAAGTAGTAGTGCCCATCCACTCAATGAGCAGTCAATGACCCTAAGTATGTTGAGGGAAGTTTGGCCTAGAGCGACCACATGTGACACCTAAGGTTCCCAGAAAATCGACCTATAATTTCTTGAGGAGACTCTGAATCGCGTTCTCTGTGTTTTCAAGCGTCAAAAGCTTGAGTACCAAGCATCCCTCAATAGAAAGGTCTGTAAAAGAGGAATACCGGTTTTTTTTGAACCGCCAAGATGATGTAGAAAACAACAAGCCCAGGTTTAGATAGTCGGACTTGTGGTTCAGAGCAAATGACCGGGATGTAAATCAATCCATTTCGTAGAACATGTCAAATGCGATTGTGTGGAGTTCATAAAAAACCTCCTGCTATGGCAACGGGAATTTTTTAAGTTATAAGTACTATCTTAATAAAAAGTACAGATGAAGAAAAAGTCGACAATTAACAAATTATGTGCTTCTCAACTGGTTAGATAATTGTTCTCCGACTGTCTCTACGGCGGCAAGAACCTGCTTATAGTGCATGCGCTTGGGGCCCAATACTGCCAAAGTGCCAAATATCGAGTCTGAAATCTGATATGGGGCCACCACGAGAGAGCAGTCAGATAATGAATCCATCTCATTTTCCGTGCCGATTGAGACTTTTAAGCCTTTGGCCAGTACTTCCTTGATTAAACCTACAACTACATAAGACTGTTCTAAAATCGATAGGACTTCTCTAACTTTTTGAATGGCGGCGAATTGATTGGCCATTTTAGCCGTGCCGCCGACGAAAACAGGGGTTTGCGCATCTTCGTCTTCATAGACTCCGGTTGCCAGAACCTGTACGCACTTGGCAGCGACCAGATCAAAACGGTGGTTGCCGGTTTTGATTTCCGGTAAAGACCCGGGGTGCTTATCCAATAAATGGGTATTCAAAACGGTATTGATGTTTGCTATATCCTCTTGTGAAATATTGTCATCAATTTCAATATTGTATTTATCGACGTTCCCGTTTGACATGACAACTACCAAGACAGCTGTGTGGTCGGTGATTTTGGTGAGGAGTAAGGATCGTATCAGAGATTCTTTATCTGTACTCGGAGCGACCACTACGGCTGCGTAATCTGTCAGCCCGGAAAGAAGCTTAGAGGTATCGGCCAGCATTTTTTCTAATTCAAAATGTGCTTTGGCAAAGAAATCGGCCACTTTCTCGGCCCTAAAAATATCCAAAGTAGCTGATTTGGCATCCAGGTTATCCACATAAAAGCGATAGCCCAGATCCGTCGGTATCCTGCCGGCGGAGGTATGGGGGTGGGTTAGATAACCCTCACGCTCCAAAGTTGCCATGTCGGCTCGGATGGTGGCCGGAGAACAGTCAACACTGTAACTTTTAGCGATATGTGCGGAGCTGACAGGTTCGCCGGTGGCAATATACTCAGATACAACCGCTTCTAGAATTGATCGTTTCCTACTGTCCAACATATCCTATCCTAAAGGCACTCATCTAAGTACCGGCTGCACCAATACTCTCTATTAAGATACTACCTTGGTATTTTATAAAATAATCGCTTTCGCTATTTTTACTCTAAGGTGGTCCATGAGTAAAAATCATTGCATCTGAGCGTATCTGTGATTAGCGTTTTATTCTAAGCGGTTCCGGTCTTGTAGTCTATTCCTCTACTGCGGAGAGATGCGACTGTTTCCACCTTAGACGGCCCGATAGCCCATCTTAGCGAGCCGCATAGACTAAGGGCTGCCGGACACAATATGGCGGTCGGCATTGTCGGCTTTTGTCTAAATAGATCCTTTGCCCAATAAAAAAGAAGCTCAAAAGAAGCTTCCGTGAGAATTTTTCTGATTCTTACTGTCGCTGCTTTGGAGAAGGTATTTGCAAAAGAGTCACCTCCGTCGCCGTTTGTCTTAGTATCGCTGTTGAGTATAAATTGATCGATTTCGCTACGCAAAAAATTGAGCGCTTCTTTTGCTTCGGAGGTAGCGACCAACTCTTGTCTGATGCTTTTGAAATAGAGCTTTATTTCGGTTAAGCTTTTAGGGACATTATTTGCTCCCAACATTTCGGCTACCAAAGATACTTCACTATAGTAGTTGTCTATTTCCGCAGCGGTAAGTGGGCTGAGAGAGTATCTTTGATACGCCCTCAGAAAGCTTGATACCTCGGCGATATGCACAAAAGTAAGAAGTTTGGGGTCAGAAGCTGAATAATGCCTTTGATCTTGTGTAACGCCCTGTATTGCGGCATGGACTGACTTGACAACGCTTGTCAACTGTTCGGCCATGACGGTGGACCCAAAAGTTGTACCGGCGACAAATCGTGCCGTCTTTTGTAGTCTTGTCAAAGGATCTGTCTTGTATGAAGAGTGGTCGGCAACGGCAGCCATGGCCAGAGGATGAAGGCTTTGTAACATCAAGGAAGAGATGCCGCCTATCAGCATTGAAGGTAGGTCGGCATGTACTCTCCATACGATTGACCCTGGTCCAAACAGGCCTTTATCGAACAAAGGATAAGCGTATTCTTCCAACGCTTGTGGGTCATCGCCCAGTATTGCAGCTAGCTCTCTTGCGACGGCTTTTTGTATTTGTTCATGCATAAATTTAAATACTAGGGTTATGTGTTGGTATTTTGACGCATATGCAAGGTTGAGCGATCAGTCGTCAAGTCGGAGAGCGGAGACAAAAGCTTCTTGGGGAATTTCAACTCTGCCTATTGATTTCATACGCTTTTTCCCTTCCTTCTGTTTCTCAAGAAGTTTTCTTTTCCTGGTGATGTCTCCTCCGTAGCATTTAGCCAAGACGTCTTTACGCTTTGCTTTGACGGTTTCCCTAGATATAATCCTCCCGCCTACGGCAGCCTGGATGGGAACATCGAATAGTTGACGGGGAATTAGCTCTTTGAGCTTTTGTGACATTTTTCGGCCGTAATTATCGGCTTTTGTCTTATGCACGATTGAGGAAAAAGCATCGACCGGCTGTCCGTTGAGAAGTAAATCTACTTTGACCAGATCAGCGGTTTCTAGGCCATAAGGTTCATAATCAAGGCTCGCATAGCCCTTTGTCCGTGATTTTAAGATATCGAAGAAATCAACCACCACTTCAGCCAGGGGTATTATATAACCGAGTTCAACTCTCTGTTCGGACAGATACGTCATCTTCTCCATGCGGCCCCGTTTGATTTGCGCCAATTCCATGACGGGGCCTGTATAGTCGGTAGGGGTAACTATAGTGACTTTCAACATCGGCTCGTCGATGTGATTGATATTTTGCACGGGTGGCAATTCTGAAGGGTTATCCACCAATATCTTGTCACCGTTGGTCATGTATGCCGTGTATTCCACGGATGGAGCCGTGGCAATCAGAGACAGATTGAATTCCCTCTCTAACCTCTCTCTGACGATTTCCATATGCAAAAGACCCAAAAATCCGCAACGGAACCCAAACCCCAAGGCCGAAGAAGTTTCCGGTGTATACGTAACGCTGGCATCGGAAAGCTGCAGTTTTTCCAAAGCGTCGCGTAAATCAGGAAGTTCGTCGCCGTCCACCGGATAGAGACCGCAATAAACCATGGGTTTCGGGTTCTTATATCCGGGTAAAGGACTGTCGGCGGCAAATGAAGCATCCGTCACGGTCTCTCCGGATCTGGCTTCAGCTACGTTTCGCACGTTAGCGATCAAATAACCGACTTCGCCGGGACCGAGCTCGTCTACGGGAAGGGGAGTCGGTGTCTTGACCCCGATCTCTTCCACTTCTCTTTCAGCTTTACTGTGCATAAAACGACATTTGGATTTGGATTTTAGCGTGCCGTCAACTATCCGTAGCGCAGATACGACGCCGCGATATTGGTCGTAGTAACTGTCAAATATCAGGGCTTTCAGCGGAGCATCTCTGTCTCCTTTGGGGGCCGGTATCCGTTCCACGACGGCATCGAGCAGTTCCGTTACTCCTTGACCTGTCTTGGCTGAAATGTGCAGAACTTCGTCGGCGGGAAGACCCAGCACATTTTCAATTTCTTTGCTATAGCGTTCCGGATCTGCCGCCGGTAAATCTATTTTGTTCAGCGCCGCCACTATCTCTAAATTGTTCTCGAGAGCCAAATAACAGTTAGCCAGGGTCTGAGCTTCGATTCCCTGGGAGGCATCTACCAACAAGATGACACCCTCACAGGCAGCCAGACTTCGGGAAACCTCATAACCGAAATCCACGTGTCCGGGTGTATCTATCAGGTGTAAAAAGTATTCTTTGTAATGAACACGGACGTTTTGGGCTTTAATGGTGATGCCGCGTTCGCGCTCTATGTCCATAGAATCTAAATATTGATCACGCATATCTCTCGGATCTACGGCTTTTGTTAGCTCCAAGATTCTGTCAGACAGGGTTGATTTACCATGGTCAACATGGCTGATTATGGAAAAATTACGAATTTTTGAGGTATCTACCACGAAACCATCGTGCCATTTCTAGCTTACCGCCGTAGCCTGTTATCTAAAATAAATACAAAAGATAGCCGGAACTATCAATCTAGCCTGATTTTAACCAAAATTCGTCACTTTGACCAAGCGGTTTCAGACGCTCCTTTGGTAAAATGGCCACCACAAGGGTTGTCGGAGAGTAATCTTACCCGAAGTAAAAGAGCATTTCCGATCTATCTGGCCTATCGGTAATTTTTGAAGTTTTTATAGGCTACAATAAACGGCAACTATATTTTTTTGAGTAAAGCGTAAGGGAAAATGGCTAACATAAAAAGTCAAATAAAAAGGAACCGCCAAAATGAAGTTAGGGCGGCTCGCAACAAAGCTGTGCGTTCTGAGCTGAAAACCCGCACCAAGAGCGTACTTTCCGGTGCCAGTACCGGAAGCGAAAATGCTGAAGAACTACTTCGTACGGCGCTAAAGAGAATTGACAAAGCAGCTTCCAAAGGTGTCATACATCCGAACCAAGCTGCAAGACGTAAGTCTCGCCTTGTCAAGAAAGTAAACGAACTTAACGCCAAACAAGAAGCAAAAGCTTAGTTCGTCGTCTTCCCTGTAAAGAACCGTTGCCGACTACGGCAGAGTCGACTCATAGGACAAAGTCATATTGTTTATCATATGGCTTTGTCCTATTTCTTGTGAGTACTTTTTCTCCTAACTTCCCTTTTGATCCCGATGACAGCCGCTCCTTTTAAAGGTTGAGTTCCTCCCTCGAGCGCTTGGAGCATTTGCGTATCACTTCCATTCATACCAAGAGCCCATACTCCGACTCCGGCCAAGTGCAATTCGCTGGCCAAGGCCGTTTTTAGAGATATTGAGATTGGGTTGTCGAACCAAGTCTGATCCCAATGTTTTCCGACTTTTGTTTTCTCCCAAGCCGTCAGAGACATCGGGTCCCAAAGTTCCCTTGTTTTTGTCGCGAGTATCGATGACCACGTGATCGCAGTAGGATAGGAGTTAGAGCCCGTAGTTGGGGAGTTGGGATACTGATTTCTGGTTGTAAATTCATATCCGTAGAAAGGAACCCCCAGAACCAATTTAGAAGCTGGAACTACTTCGGTATAGGATAAGAGAGACTGGACATCGCTGTTACCTAAGTTTTCGTTGACCAAAGGAGCATTCGGGGAAGATGTAGAGGAGTTATTCATGTCATATCCCATGATGAATACGTAATTGACCAAGGGATACAGATCTTTGATGTTATAAAAATTATTGGGATCGGCAGCGGAATCTACATAGCTGTCAAGAAGCAGAAGAGCCGATTTGTCTTGCAGTAAAAGATCACTGCGAAAGTGACGCATGAAATTGACAAAACCGGAGCGCTCTTTACCATACTGTCCTTCTATGTCGATGCTCACTCCGTCAAAGTCATTGTTTTTAAGCAGTGGAATCAGTTCGTTTGCCAGGTTGGAGGCACTTTTTACCGGATGAGCGGTGATTGACTTTATAATTTGGTTGGACGCGGTGAATATGGTGAGCAAGACTTTGTCGTTATCATTATGGGCAGTGCTAATGAGGTTTTTAACAGGGCTTTGACTTAGTAAAGATAAACTCTGATCATTGATTATTTGTCCCAAAGTTCCCACGTCAATACCGTCATAACAGACCATTGACATGGCTGCAATATCCTGCGGTGTTATTGAACCCAATTCAAAGCTGGGAGCATAACCAACAACTAGATGGCTCTGGATCTTTTTGGTAAAGATATCGTTGCTAAAAGCAGGAGAAGGATCTCCGGTAGTATCAGGAAATTTTACATTTAGATATGATTTGGCGATTTCAACTGTACTGTTTTCTTTGAGGATTTCAAGGTGCGCTTGCTGCAGTTTGATGGTTTCTTGGCTGGCTACGCCTGAATAAGGCTGGCCGGAGTGCAAGATATGTCCTACGACAATACCGATAACGGTTCCAAAGATAATAATAAAAATAGCGGCAAAAGCTATCAGCAACCTCTTCTTGTCAGCCATGCTAATAAAGAGTAGCCGTTAATCTTTCAACTAGTGAGTCGTCTGGAAAAGAAGTGCAAAACTACATATTTGACTCAGAGCCCCATCTTATCCGGCCATTTCCTTATTCAAACAGTATAAAACCTATCAGATACCGGTTTCGTGCCGGTTATCTTCTAAGTAAATACTTTAGTGACAATATTCAATGGAGATTGCTTTATAGATCATATGGGGTTTTGGAGACAGTCATGGTTTTGATTACAAAAGTTTACGTATATTGAGAGTCTATGAAATTATCAACTGTCGGCCAATGAATATGGGAGATAAACAACACAATGAGTGTCCTTGGTATTAGAATTCATCACGAAGCGGTAGCTAAATAGGTAAATACATAACTTAGCTGGAAGTCATAAGCGGCAATAAAAGGATACGTTGTGGACAAAGAAGAACATGTCAGAGTAAGGTTTGCCCCTTCCCCAACCGGTTATTTTCACGTAGGCGGAGCTCGAACCGCCTTATACAATTGGCTTTTTGCCCGTCAGTCCGGGGGAAAATTCATTTTAAGGATAGAAGATACCGATACAGAGAGAAGTGATCCCACCTGGACAGCCGGGATACTTCAGGCGCTTTCCTGGCTCAATATCAATATAGATGAAGGACCTTATTTTCAATCGGAAAGAAAAGATCTCTATCTGAAAGCGGCGGAGAAACTCTTTTTGTCCGGCAACGCGTACGCCTGTGACTGCAATAGGGAAGATGTCTTAAAGAGAACAGAAGGTACAGGCCACGTAGGCTATGACAATTACTGTAGAGATCGCGGCCTGGCTCCGGCAGACGGCAGAGTACTGAGATTTCTTACACCTGATTCCGGTATTACGGTCGTAAACGATATTGTCAGGGGGGAGGTAGAATTCGCCAATACTTCCATTGATGACTTTGTGTTGGTGAAATCCAACGGAGACCCCTTGTTCGTCTTGGCCGTCGTGGTCGATGATCAGGATATGGGCATTACCCATATCATCAGAGCAGAGGAGCACCTTCCTACCACTCCCAAGGCCATCTTACTGTGGCATGCTCTTTCGGATAAAAAAGTTCCCACGTTTGCTCACCTTCCCGTTCTTGTAAACGAGAAAAGACAAAAGCTCTCCAAGAGAAGGGATAAGGTGGCCGTAGAGGAATATAAAGAGATGGGTATCTTGCCGGAAGCCATGGTTAACTATCTGACAATATTGGGATGGTCCCCAAAGGACGGCAGCGAGATTTTTGAACAGAAAAAAGCTCTGGCCGAATTTAGTCTTAAAGAGGTCAATCACTCACCGGCATTTTTTGACGAAAAAAGACTCCTCTATTTTAACGGACAATACATAAGAGCTTTGAGTGATCAGGACTTTACGCAAAGACTGTTGCCATATTTGGAGGAATCCTATCCTAAAATAAGTCGTGATGATATCTTAGAGAAATTAGAACCCTTGGTTTCCTTAGTGAAAGAACGCGCCGCTACCTTGCGTGAGGGTGTCGATCTTCTTGATTTTTTGTTCAAAGAACCGTTCGCACCCGATGAAGAAGATTTGCAGAAAGTTGTTATAAACAGCGACTTTTCCCGACAATTGTTGGAAGAAGTTTTGAAGCGCTTTTTGGCTTTAACTCCGGCTGACTCTAGAAACTCCGCTGTCAATGCTACCGGTAAGACTGAGAGTGAAGAGGCTATAACGACGGGAGAAAAAGTAAGTGGGCACGGTTTGTTCGTTGCCGAGGTACTAAAAGATATTTTAACCGAATCGGGTGCTTTGTTTGACTTGAAACTGGCCAAGGCACAAGCTCCGATCAGGGTTGCTACTCTTGGTAAAAAAACCGGACTACCTTTATTTGAGTCACTTGAAGTATTGGGCTTCCCGGAAGTGATCAAAAGATTGCGTGCTGCTATAGAGAAAACCTCCGATAACAAGTAGTATAAACCCGATAGATGCCGGATGAAATTAAAAGGCGGGTTTTAGGTGAGTCTGTATAAACTTATCGTTACCAGATATTTTGCTAAATAGATATGTCAATACTTTCTCTGATCTCACCTTTTGCTTGGGCAAGGCGCATTTTGTCTCTCATTTTTATTCTTGCTGTTGCCTTTTATATATATTGTGGTTATTTGGTCTATCAAGGGTCCAGGCTTCAGACAAATGCTTCTTCATTGAAGCCCGGGAGGGCCATCGTTTTGCTTGGCCCCACAGGCCCCACAGCTGAGTTATCCGGTGATATGATTGGGCGCCTCAACCAGGTTATTTCACTGTATGAGGCTCATATTGCCCCAAAAGTTATAGTGGCCGGAAGCGGCCCTGGGGTTTCTTTTGCTAAGCAATATTTATCTGAGAATAAGATACCTATACTGAGGATGACGGTCATACATTCCGGCTCAATTCCCTCCGCTATGGCCGCATTGATGAATTCTTATGGCGGTAGATCGTCTGAGTTGATAGTTGTGGCTGATGCCCTTCAAGCCACTTATATAGAGAACGTTGCTTCAAGCGATCAACTGAGGATAGTTGTGTCTCCCGCCATCGGTTCGGAATCTATATCGACATCGGGTTTCCTGCAATTGACTAAGGAAGCCTCGGCAGTCGCCGTAGGTAAAATCATCGGGTTTTCTAATGTGGATTGGGGATAACAGCAGTTGACTCAAGGTTACGTGCTCGACCAAGCTAAAAAATTATCGGAAATCAAAATTTGGGATTTCATGTATTCAAGTTATGAAAAGCATGGCATCAAAGCCTGGTCCTCGGGTATGGTGCCCTATCTTTTGACAACCGGTCCTCTGTTGGCAAAGGCCTACTATCGCTTGGTAAAAGCTTTTCTTGCCGACTGCTCGATCGATCAAGTATTGTCTGATCCAGATCAAACAATCTATATAGTAGAGCTTGGTGCCGGCACGGGTAGACTGGCATGGAATTTCTTATCCTACTACCGTCGCTTCCCATTGAAGGATAAAAAAATAGTATATGTGTTAACAGATATAATCGACAGCAATATTGAATTCTGGCGCAGGCATAGATATATCAATGATTTGGCCGAAGAAGGGTTGATCGACTATGCAAAGTATAATCCCGCTTGCGATACCACAATAGATCTGATTCTTTCTAGAAAGCAGATAGCACCGGACAAGGTCAAATCTCCGATCGTATTTATCGCCAATTACTTGTTTGATGTCTTACCGCAAGACCTATTTTCTCTGGAAGATAATACGGTATTTGCCAATTTGATCAAATTGGTTACAGACAGCCGAGAAATAGACACGAAGTCAGAAGATTTTCTCTCTCACCTCTGGATGACTATAGAGAAAGAGGACGTAGATCCAAGTCACCATTATAATGACCCTTTTATAAACAAAGTCTTCAATAATGCAATAGCTCATTACAGAGAGTATCTGTCGGAATCAAAGATGTGCCACAGATTTTTATTTCCGTTTGCCGCCTTGGAAGTAATCAGGAATTTATCCGCTTTGAGCGGGGCGAGAGGAATGCTTTTGATGGGTGAACGGCCCGGGAGTGTTCGTCAAGACTATGATATCGATAACTCAGATATTGAGGAAGAAGTATCCGAAGGGCTCAAATCTGCTATCGAGAACATTGCGACTAAGGCAGCAGAGACGGGAAGGTCAGGATTAGGCGAAGCCGTGAAGCCTGCTTATCTACTGGCAATGGGCTTACACGGCACAACGTTTTCTCTGCCGGTGGATACAGAGATACTATCTATAGGTGCCAAAGAGCTGTCCGCGCGTTTGTTAAAGAGCGAGTCTTTGCCTGTGGGTTTGGAGATGGGAGTTTTTGTATTTACTTCCGACAAAGAGACCCCTGGTTTGGAAGAAGATTTTTTTCTCTCCTTAGAAGAGCAAACCCCCGAAGACATTTTCCTAATATTGCGTAACTTGAGACAAAATAAAGCGAACTTATCATTAGCAGATCTTGTTATCGCCGTGAGAGCTTCCGGTTATGACTCTCATTTTCTATTTCAAATTTATGACGTGCTACAAGATGTATTGCAAAACACAAAACCATATGATATGAGTGAGTTGTCACGCGTTTTATTGGAAGTCGATCGCAGGCATTTTCCTATGGATGTATTTGTGGACAATACCAAGATTGCCAGCGAGGCGATAGGCCACGATATAGGCACTTCCGGACATTTTCCCGGCGGGTTGCCCGATATTGAGAATCAAGAGGTTGATAATAAAAAAGATGATATTGAAGATCGAAATCAGGACTTATCATCGATCCTGGCCTCGATCCTGGCACCTATAGGGCAGCTGGACGCGGCGTTAGAGCTTCTTAGGCGATATCGAGCCAGAAGAGGCGTACACCCAAGCGAAACTTTTAATATGGCGTTATGCTTGGCTTTACAGGGCAAAAGAGAAGAGGCTATCGAAAGAGCCGAAGAAGTGTTAAGAATGGATCCTAATCATAGCAAAGCACAACAATTATTGAAAGAAATTCGCCATTTTGCTTAAAACGATGAATAACTAATATATTCTGTTAAGGCCGTATATAATCCGGGGTGGTGTAATCGGCAACACAACAGGTTCTGGCCCTGTCATTGGGGGTTCGAGTCCTCCCCCCGGAGCGAAGTATTTCTCACAATTCCACAATGGCTTGCAGTTCTTATCTATGCAAAGTACCAGGATGTGATAGTAGAGATTTCAAAGTATTAATGTTATCCATATGAAAACCCCTATATGTCGATACAAAATATCAGACAATATTTAGCGGCAAGCAATCTTCAAGATCTGATCGGGTATGTCTATAATAGCGTCTGATGACACCAAATAGCAGGCGTAGTAAGTCTGGCGGGAGCGAAGCTCTTTTGCCCAAAGGTCAACATTCCTGTAGTGCGAAGAACTCCCGCAATAGTCTAGATAGAAAACAAATTGCTATAAGCAATCAAATGGGCAAAGATATTCTTATCGGGCATTTACCATATAATACTCAACTGACTTATTCTCTACAGCGGTCTATAGGGAATAAGGCCTTATCTCAACTCATAATCCAACGTTTGACACCATCAACGGCTACATCCGAACAGCATAATAAAGCTAAAGAAAATCATGCCCAAGATAAAGCAGCGCTCAAAAATTTCATCGCCACTCCCCCGGACGACAAGAGGTTGGCTAACTCCATAAGATGGTATCAACAAGGTAAGTCTAAACTTTATGTCCTGACGCGAACAGCAGACAGCGCTGATAGAGGTGCCTTGGCTGCCAAATCCGGTAAAGCACAGCAACGCGAGCTGGCATTTTTTGGGAGCAATATCTTGACTGAAGAGGGCGGAACTTATAACGAAAAGGATATGGAGGATCATCAAAATATCAAATTCTCCCCGGAGGAGTCCGGAGGCTTTCGCTTAGCTACAGGCGGAGAAGTGTATGTTCTAGAACCTTCCTGTCCCGGTCAAAGAGAAGGAAGACCTTCCATCGGTGAGGTTCTAAAACATGAGACCCAGCATGAAGCAGATATAGATTTTAATCTAGATTATATGGCAAAAGGCGGCAATGATCTTAACGGTCCTGACTACGCTTTCAATACTTACAAAACGGAGTTCAGAGCCTATACGGCACAAGAAGCGCCGTGGCTCAGCGAAGATACGGATCAAAAAAGCGATCATAATATACCGCCCGGAATGACGGATAATTGGATAAGTAAAACACATAAAAATATATTTCTACATATTTACAAAAGATACCCAAAAGTAAAAGCAGCATGGGATCACAATGCCGTTCTCAGCGATGGAACTAAGTTCCGAAATGCCGCTCAAAGTTTTTCCGGTGACATCACGATGATCTCTGCAAATCCGGATAACTCACCAGAAGTGCACCAGTTCTGGTCACTTCTTTCAGAAATGCGTGTAAGTGTGCAAACCTCGGCCGATCTCTGGAAAGTTAGCCAACAACTGAGCGATAAAGAACTGGAAATTTTCGCAAAGAGTAAAGATCGCTTGAGACAAATATTTACTAAACAATGGAAAATAGCACTTGTGGAAGCCATAGCAAAGAGAGATAGAAATGTTTTCGAAAAGGTGATAGAACAGGTTCAAGCAAAGAAAGAAAAAAAGCAAAAAAAGCGCAGTCCTAGACGCAGTGGGCCCCCAGAGTGGGAGGACGTCAAGACACTTGGCTCATGGGAAGTTCTTTCTAAATTGGCACTGGAAAATGCCAAACCGCGCGAAGGTCAAACAAGAGAAGATATACAGAACGATATCCAAGATGACCTGGCTATCTTCTCAAGAGACAGCTCCTGGGACGAAAAGAATAAATCCTCTATAGAGGCATTCGTATCCAACACCGCCAACTATTTTGACTGGTGGCCAGTATTGAAGGAGTATCAATTGGAAAAAAATAAATAATTTATCGGCCCAAGCATTCCACAACAGCGAGAGGAAAAATTATTTTTGAGATTTTAGTATAAGTCTTTTAATGGTGATATCTAAATAGTAATGTAGTACCGTAGATAAGCTGGGCCCCATCGTCTAGTGGCCAAGGACACCACCCTCTCAAGGTGGAGGCACGGGTTCGAATCCCGTTGGGGCTGCCACCCATAAGAGCATTACCACTATCTTTGATTCACTGAGCTATCCTACATACGTAATCACGGATATTGATTATACGTTACTCTGAGTGCATTACCATCAGTAAGTACTCTGTCTGCCTCTATATATTGTAATGTAACGTTAGTTCATTTCAATTATTTTTTAGCACTAAAACCATAAAGCTGGCGCAGGCACCGTATATATAGATCACAATAGTTGCTATTTGTGATGTAATAATACTCTGATCTGGTTGACATGCGAAAATAATGAAAATTTGACTCCAAGAACTGAAAATATTTTAGATAGCCGGTACGCTCCATAGATATTGTGACCGACATGTAAAAGAGTAAAGAGGCTGGCTTGGGAAATGGGATTTTATTAACGTAGTAGATGGCATTATCTTGTGAACTAACCAATTGTATAGAAATCTAAGCCATGGTTTATTGTCTTTTTATGTTTCTCCATCAGTAGAGCCCAGTTCTATTTCAATGCGTTTTCTCGCATTATCAACGTATTTTGCGGTCGTATCAAAACCGATAAAATTTCTTTTTGTTCTGATAGCGGCAATTGCCGTCGTGCCCGATCCCATGAAAGGATCGAGTACAAGGTCTTCCTCGTAGGTGTAGAGCTCAATTAATCTTTTAGGCAGTTCTATTGGGAATGGAGCCGGATGCTCAAGAGCTTTTGCTCTTTCCGGCGGGAATTCCCAAACGTCAAGGGTGGATTGAAGAAAATCTTCTTTGTTGATCGTGCTTTTGTTTGGCAATCCCAATAATTGCCGCTTTTTCTGGGGAATTGCTCTTTCAAACATTCCTTTGGATGCCACGACGATTCGCTCCGTTATATCTCTTAGAACGGGATTGGCGGGTTTCAAATAAGATCCCCAAGCGCAATTCCCCGATGCACTTTTAGATTTCTTCCAGATGATTTCACCTCTGAGGAGGAGTCCGAGATCATTCTGTAGAATACCAATAACGTCAGAGGAAAGACTTCTGTATGGCTTTCTTCCCAGATTGGCGATGTTGACGGCTATTCTTCCCCCAGGTTCCAACAATTTGACGCAGGAAGATAATACTTCTGTCAGCATTTCCAGGTAATCGGCGTAATCGGTCAGTTCGTAACCTTTTGTAGAGTCAATCTCGTACTCTTTACCGGCAAAATACGGTGGAGAAGTGACCAACAAGGCGACGGAATTTTCAGCTACCAGATCCGACAATTGTCTGATGTCGCCGCAGTAAATCTTATCCTGGCAAGGTCTGTCATCTGGGTGGCAGACATCTTCACTCTTTTGAATAACAGGAGGAGTAAACCTATTGTAGAAATCGGAAGCATCGTGTCCTTCCCGTTTCCCTGAACCAAACTTATATGTAGATGTCGTCGCTCTTTTTTTACCGTCTCTCGGGGACTCACTCTTTGCCAAAAGATAAATCCTGTAAAAATCGATATCGCATCCTAATCCATCCGTTTAACTAACTTTTGATACCAATTTACCGTAAATATGAAATATAAGAAGTTTAATTTGCTGTTTCGTAAGACTTGAGGTTTTGTTATGTGGCGGAGGCGCCTGAGATTCCGGCCTCCAATTCGGTTTTTACCTCTTCCGGGTTTTCCAGTCCAACCAATAATTCGTCAAAGTTATGGGACTTTAGTTTAATTTTTAAACCGCGAGGGGTATTGTGGTGAACGACGGCAAAAACGCGTTGAGAAGGTGAAGTTATGCTGGCAACTGCAATAATACCGGGAAAACGGGTACCTACCTTGATTCCGATCAAATCAGCGCTTTTGTGAATATTGCCATCAACTTCGATTGTATCGATCTGCGACGTGGGGACAGATATGTCACTGCGGAGAGACTCAGCTTTTTCCGCCGCAGTTAGTTTTAGCCATAAAACATCGTTATCTATATATAGATCGGCCACACTCCTCCTTTTCAAAGTTTTTCTCACTTTACTACATAGCTTACAGTTATTTGAACTGTCGGCGACTACAATACCCGTAGCGATGGCTGCTCAAAGTCGTCAGCTACGTGTTGGCTCTCTTGTCGGTCAGAGACCGCTTCGTCTCGATGTATCCTTTGATGGTGTCCGATGTATTATCCCGCGGGTGACAAACTATACCTACGATGCCAATGGGAATAATACGGCTATATCTAACTCAATGTCACCTCATCTTGTTGGTTCTGATTCGGCTGTAAGTTCTAGCAGTGGGATTAGTCTTACACTTCCACCTGGTTCAGCTCCAGGTGATGAGGCACTCCTTAGCGTAGTCTCTCCGACTCCTCGGCCAAGTAGTCTATCCTCTTTTACACAAGGAAATATATACACCTATGTAGGAAACGGCTCTTATGGATCATCAGGGATCGGAGGTCCGGCAACTTCTGCTAGTCTAAACGGACCTTATTACGTTGCCGCTACAACAAATGGAAATATGGCACTTGCCGATCGCAATAATTTTGCTATTGACTTTGTACCGGCAACTTCTGGAACATACTTCGGCCAAAAAATGACTGCTTCGGATATCTATCGTGTTGCAGGTAATGGAACATTTGGATCATCTGGGATTGGAGGACATGCAACGTCTGCTAGTTTAAATGGACCCTCTTCGGTAGCATTTGATAGTTTTGGAAACCTTTATATAACAGACAGTGACAATTCGCGTATTGACATGGTGCCGGCAACTTCTGGCACATATTTTGGACAAAAAATGATCGCTGGTGATATTTATACAATTGCCGGCAACGGCGGATTTGGATATTCCGGTAATGGAGGACCTGCAACGTCGGCCCAACTTGATGGTCCCCAAGGCATTACAGTGGCACCTTCTGGTGCTCTTTTCATCGCAGATACAAACAATGACGTCGTACGCATGGTACCGGCAACTTCAGGAACATACTTCGGCCAGGTAATGACCGCTGGTGATATTTATACAATTGCCGGCAACGGGTCTTATGGGTCATCTGGGATTGGAGGACATGCAACGTCTGCTAGTTTAAATGGTCCGAGTGCTGTTACGACAGATACCTTGGGAAACTTGTTCTTTTCTGATCACGATAACAATGTTGTTGATATGGTTCCTTCAGTTTCAGGTACTTATTTTGGACAACAAATGACAAAAGGCGATATTTATCGTGTTGCAGGTAATGGCAGCGGTGGCGACACTGGTAATGGTGGACTGGCAATCTCTGCTAGTTTAAATGGTCCAAGCGGACTGGCGGTAGATACAAACGAGAATCTCGTTATTGCAGATTTCTATGATGCTCAGGTGCAAGTTGTTGCTGGACAGACTGGCACTTATTTTGGTCAAAAAATGACCACTGGTGATATCTACAGCATTGTTGGAACCGGAAATCCTGGTTATTCTGGAAATGGAGGATCTGTAACTTCAGCCCAGGTTGATGGACCAAGTTCTGTGGCATTAGATAGCTTTGGTGATCTTTTCATCGCAGATACAAACAATGACGTCGTGCGGTTAGTTGGCGGGTCTTCTAGTGGACCGGCCTTGAATATTCCAAAAGGGTTCAGCCTTTTTTCATCTACAAGTGCAAATGGTGAAGAAACTTCTGTTTATCTTGGTTCAGCTGCAAGCTTAATTAGTACAAATACTGGAACTATTAAGATCACTGGTTCAAATACAACCAATGGGTCAGCTACCCTTGGGGTGTTTTCTGATGTAAATACAACAGATCCAGTAGATGCTTTCTCTAGTGCATCATCTCTTGCTCAAGCTTCAACATTGTCTTTGCCGTCCCTTACTACAAAGTATCAAGGTGACCTACTGCTACTAAGTGCAGGTGCTCTTATTCCTACTAGTAGCTCTGGTACTACTACGGAGGTATCCTCTTGGAAACTACCAAGTGGCCTAGCAGACATTTCCTCGACGCAACCCACTTCTTTGTCTTCATCAAACAGCTCATTTACCGACCTATTAGCACAAGATCCATCTAATTTACCTGTTGGTAATACTTCCCCTGTTACCCTAAGTCTTTCTGGTGCTTCCGGGCTTTCTGGTATCGAACTAGCTCTTAGACCAGATTATCAGTTTCTACCAGCACCACCACCTATGACGCAGATAACGAACCGGTGATGTCCACCAATGAAGATGGTAATTCCAGCCTTAGCTGTTATGACTCAAATGGTCAGGTGACAGAAAGTGTTCCACCTACAGGTGTGGCAACAAATTCATTAACACCTTCTTCGTGTGCTGCTTCTAATATTTATCCATCTGGTTATCTAAATAGTTCTGGACAAGAGAACCTTCCGGTTGCACTGGCGAGTGATGCCACTCTTATCACTTATAACCCTACTGGGCAAAAGACTACTGTTAGTGCTCCGGCTCCAGTTGGACAAACAACTCGCTCACTTACCACCTATACATATGATCTGGCAGGCAACTTAATTGAAACACAAAGCCCATCACCAAGTAACGTATCAGGATCTGCTCCAAGTATCACCACCTATACCTATGACGCTGCCAACGAACTCATCTCTGAAACTACTGCACAAGGAACACCTGCTAGTTCAACAACAAGTAATTGTTATGATCCAAATGGTGATATAACTGCGACAGTTCCAGGAGATGGTAATATCGGAGGTCTTTCAAGTTGTGAAAGCTCTTTTCCTTGGAGTGCACTGTCATCATCTGGTACATCATCTACCTATGCCACGAGCTATCAATATAACCCTGTTGGTGAACTTGTAAAACAACTAAGACCAGCTACAAACTCTAATCCAAATGGAACACTTACCACTTATAGCTATGACCAAGTAGGAAACATGGTTTCGAGCACTAGCCCAACAGGTGTCATAACTACTAACTCATACACATCCCAAGATCAACTGGCATCAACTACCTACTCAGATTCAACTCCAAGTGTTACTTATCAATATGATCCATCGGGTCAGATAATACAGATGAAAGATGGAACAGGAACATCTACTTATTCATATGACCCATTTGGCGATATTATCTCTGCTACAAATGGACAAGGACAGACCATAAATTATACTTATGACTCATCCGGGAACGAGACATCTATTTCCTATTCGTTACCAACAACTGCTGATACTTGGGCAACTTCTCCAATCATTAGCTATGGATATGACAATACTGGTAATATCAGTGATGTGAGCGATTTTACAGGAAAAGCCACTACAACTAACTACAACAAAGACGGACTACCTATTATAACAAGCTTTGGCCAAAGCCAGGCCAACTCGGGCTCATCTGCAACGAACTCATCACCATTCAGCTCATCACCAAGTATCACCAACACCTATGACAGCTCAGATGAGATCTCTTCGATCACAGCGTCGAATAACTCAGGTATGATCCTTGGCTTTTCCTATCTTCAATCACCTTCTGGGTCTATAGCTTCACAGACCAATGCCGGAGCTTCCTCGTCATCTTCAGGCTCGTCAAGTACCTACTCCTATGACCCTCTAAGTCGTGTCACGCAGATGACGGCAAGCACTGGATCAAGTACAGGAACAAGTTCTACTTATACCTATGACCCATCCTCAAACCTGACAATCTTGCCAAATGGCGCTAGTGGCACCTGTGACCCAGCAGGTGAGCTGACAAGCTCGATCCTTCCCAGCACGGCGAGCTCACCACAGAGGAGCACCACCTATACCTACAACGCCAATGGTGAGCGGACAAGCAGTGCAGCGTCCACGTCAGGATCTTCGACACCCCAGGTCAGCACCAGTACCACCTGGAACGCAGCCAACGAGCTCACTAGCTACACGAGCCCCAGTGCCACCTACGACGGCCAGGGACTGCGAACCTCGGCCAGCTTCTCGAGCGCCTCATCTGGCACCACCACCGAGCACTACCTCTATAACCAATCTACGAGTTTACCTGAATTACTTACAGATTCAACTAACGCTTATATCTACAATAGTTCCATAGCTCCTTTTGAACAAATCAACCTAAATACAGAAAAGACCACCTATCTGATCACAGATGCAACTGAATCAGTGAGAGCTGTTATGTCTGTAGACGGTGAAATAGAGGCAACTACAAATTATGACGCTTATGGAAATCCAACCACAAATGAAGGACTAAGTAGTTATACTCCGTTTGGTTTTTCAGGTAGCTACACGGATACAACAGGTCTCATTTATCTAATAAATCGCTACTATGACCCATTAAAAGGTCAGTTCATTTCCGTTGATCCACTTGTGGCACAAACAGGACAGCCCTATTCCTATACGGGAGGAGACCCGGTTAACCTGACGGACCCGAGTGGGATGTGCCCGTATGGCCTCGAGGTCTGTCCCGGATTACCCCAATATCAGTACAGCGGTAATGCTTTGGCTTCAGGAGGTATTCCATTCACATGTCAACGTCCATACACAGCCTCTGGACAGGCATTCGGCACGACGACGGCCTCCTACATAGTCCAATCAATCGATTGCAGTAGTGGCCCTCTTCTTTCTGGAACTCTCAGCGCTGGATCAACCGCCGCACAAGCACGAGCGGCGGCGGAGGCGTCTGGTTATGATATTCCACCCAATTACGAGGCTGAACCGGCGAGAAATGGTGCGGGATGGGTTTTCCGGATACCGGGTTCGTCTGGAGATGCAAATATTATTCGAGTCGGTGAAGTGGACACTCGGAATCCAACCGGATACGTTCGCTACTACAACTCGAGAGGTCAACCTCTCAACAGCGAAGGCTATCCAGGAGCAAACTCAGAAACCCACTTACCCCTGGACCCAGATGATCCCGTATCTGAAGAAGAACCAGGCGATGGGTTTGGCTTTGAAATTGAACTTAGCTACAACATGAACTCTTGTTCTGAGTTTGCCTCCGGTTCTCCGGACCTTGCGGCATGACTTCGTCTGCATTGTTTGGAGGCGAGGAACTTCCGGTCGTCGGCCAATTGATCATGGCGATCACCTTGGACAGCGATGTTGTGATTTATGCCGGGAGAGACCGACAGCACGAATTTCGTATCGGAAACTCATTCTCCATTGAGAATGAGCAGCAGGGAACGAGCCTCGAGGTTCGATTCGATCCATACAACCGCAATGAGCCAATCCGTGAGAATCTTACAGAACTCGCTGTAATAATAGACTCTATGATTATCGGAGCTCGTGCCTACGTAAGTGGCGTTCTCGAGCTGAGCTTTGATGACGGACTCCTCATCGTGGTCCAACCTCTGGACCGCTACGAAGCATGGTGCTATACGTTTGGGAATTTTATTTTGGCGTGTCCTCCCGGGGGATTTCATGTAAAGTGAGGACTAGGTGGTTGAGTCCAAATCAGTTTCGGGATTCGGGCTGATTTTTCTAGTCCGAAGTTACGATTAAATTTTTAGGCTCTATTGACACTCATGTGGATGAATTCCTATTCTCGTACGGCAGTTTCAGATAAATTGGTCCACAAGAAAGCATCACCAGTGCCAGAGTCGCCTCTGCAGAATGAAGCCCATAGGACCTGGCAATGATGGAGCGGACCTTGGTATTCAACCCTCCACTCGTCCGTTGGAAATTCCAAGCTCGATTGAAGCCATGATTCCGTCTTTGTGAGTACGGATCGTTTTTGACAACCTGGTAAAGCTTTGGATCCGTGACCGAGAGGCACGTGAGTACCAGCGACTAATCAGCTCACTTACTTCGTTGTTTGTGAGGTCGCCGGCGAAGATGGCCCTCATGGATTCTTTCATCTCGTATGCCCGATATAGAGCTCCACCGGTTCGTTTGATGCGCTTGAGCGTTTCACCCTGGCGTTCGGTCAGATCACCTGGATTCTTTAGCAAGGCCCAGTGTGCACCTGCGAACTTACGGGCATATTCGGGAGAGGGAAGCTTTCTCATCTGGCGCCAGAGGTCTTTTCTCACCTCTTCCAGGGCTTCTGTTCCCAACTTCACCACATGAAATGGATCTAAACAGATCCGGGCACCCGGAGCATGCTGGGTGAATGCTTTGGCGAAAGCGGGACCCATGTCCATGGTGACAGCTTCGATCTTTCCGGCTCGCTCCGGACCGAGATCACTGAAGAACCCGTCTAAGCTACTTGCACTTTTGCCTTCTGAGCCGTAGACGATCTTGCCGCTTTGGTGGTTTGTGACCAGGGTGAGATAGTTGTGATGCTTGCGGCAAGAGATCTCATCTACTCCGACAAGGAAGAGGTTCTCCAGACGTTTTGGGTCGAGCTCTTCAGCCACCACCCGCTCGCAAATCATGCCTACTGTCCTCCATGCAATGCGAGTGAGCTTGGTAACCGTGGTCTTGTCTATCTTGGAGGTCGACCAGGCCACCAGGTGCTCGAAGTCTCGGGTAAAGCGTGACTCTGCTACTGGTCTGGCAAATGGCACCGATTCGGTAATCACCCCATGTCTTGGAGATTTGAGTCTCCGAGTGAACAGGAGAGCCAAGTCTGGCGGACTCCCATGTTCAAGTGCCTCCAGCGGGAGTCGACTGTTTTGGTGTCATAGCAGGACATGGTTGAATACTTACACTTCGGACATAAAAGCTTGGCACGAGAGAGCTTGAGGTTGACCCGTACCTCTCCTTCGGAGAGAGAAACTTCACTTACAACGACACCTTTTAGGCCAAGGATCTGCTTGACTAGAGAAGTAGCGCGCACGGGTTCGATCTCCCTTTTTGGTTGTTTCGCAACTCCAAATTTAGGGGCTAGAATCCGTGTGTGTTTCTTGTAGGGCTATTTCGACCCTGAAAGTCAGGCTTGTACTGGGATTACTTCTCGCTTCAGTGACACTTGGGACCCACATCTATGTCATAAGAGCCGGATAATTAATAACTATTTAGGCAGTTAGAGGCTGAAAAATCACTAAAAATCAATCGTAAGTTCGGATTAGGGTTACATTGGAGTCTTTGAGTCTTGTAAGTATCCTAGTGTAGTGTCCACTATATGAGCACACGGTTGTGATAAAGTTAGTTATGGCTCATCCACCTGCATCCAAATTAAAACTGTCCCCAACTGATAAGCCTATCTTAGAAGAGATATCCTCTTCTCCATCTCGCCCTCACCGAGAAGTCCGCCAAGCTAAGGGTCTACTTATGGCAGCTGATGGTATGGCAAATATGACGATCGCAGATACTCTCGGTGTATCACGCTCAACTGTCATTGCCTGGAGAAAGCACTTTGACATTAATGGAGTCAATGACATTGGGAAGGTTAGTCCGGGTCGTGGGAGGAAACCATCTATTCCGACTGAGGTAATAGAAAAAGTAGTTAGAGAGACTCAACAAACAATTCCTCTAAATGCAACGCAGTGGTCAGTGCGAACTATGGCAGCCCATGTAGGGATATCAAAATCCAAAGTACAACAGATATGGGCATCACGTGGACTAAAGCCTCATTTAGTCAAGACCTTTAAACCCTGAGGTGACCCTAACTTTGAAGAAAAACTTGTTGACGTGGTAGGTCTTTATATCAACCCACCCGATAATAGCGTAGTCCTATCTGCCGATGAAAAGTCTCAGATACAAGCTCTTGATCGTACTCAGCCGTCGCTTCCCATGAAAAAAGGACGAGCTGCTACAATGACTCATGATTACAAGCGTAACGGCACCACTACACTCTTTGTCGCTTTGAATATATTGACAGGCATGGTAATTGGAAGCTGTATGGAAAGACATCGACATGTTGAGTGGTTGAAGTTTCTCCGACTGATTGATAAAAATGTCGATAAAGGACTCGAAATACATCTGATTGCAGATAACTACGCTACTCATAAACACCCGGAAGTAAAAGCATGGCTCAAAAAGCATCCACGGTTTTACATGCACTTTACTCCAACGAGTTCATCATGGCTAAATCTTATAGAACGTTGGTTTAGAGATATTACAACAAAGCGCATCAGAAGAGGAACGTTTCCCAGTGTCTCAGATCTCATAAGTGCGATCAATAGCTACATTGAAATCAACAACGAAACTCCGACCCCCTTTATGTGGACCAAAACTGCTGATGAAATAATTGAGAAGGTCAAGCGTGGTCGTGTAGCCCTTGAGAAAGCGCGTATTATTTGATGGACACTACACTAGATACTGTTGAGTTCGATATTCCAAGAGCTCTGGCAATCTATCGATCCGAGAGATCACCAATTAACTTAATCTCGATGACTCTTCTTACAGTGTTCATTTCACTACACCATTTTCTCTTTCTTTTGTCGCTAATTTCGTCATACTTTGACGATTACACAATTTCCCCCACCACCGAGTCATAAAACCCGACTATGCGAAAGATGCTGGAATAGTCAGTTTCAACAAAAAGGTCATTATCACAACTAATACTATAACTGGCTGTTTGATCATCAGCGAACTGAGCTATATCGCAGACGACGCTGAAAATGGAAAGGAAACTTCAGATACTCATGATGCTGTTACCAAAGAAAGATTTTATAGGCGGTATGGTAAACCTTTGTCCAATAAGCTAAGTACTGGGATATCAATTTGTTATAGAGCAGGGAGTGCTAAATGATGAGTAAGCTTGAGATAACTATCTCAGCAAATACACGTGAAGGCTCGATCACCTTGATACATCGCAAAGAGAGAGCCGCTGCAACCGTGTCCGGAGAGTTCTTGGTGCAACTACTGCGCGAATCTGCTTACCGTGAAAACGGAATGGTGTTAATCGGAGCTACAATCATCGGGAGTTTTGACTGCTCGGATCTTGAAATAAGAACTCCTATCCGACTGCTCGGATGTAGGTTTGAAAAACCGATTCAATGTTCCCGTGCCAATTTATATCTTCTTGACCTTCGCCGCAGCGATATGCCTGGGCTTGTCCTCACTGAAGCTACACTGGCTCACAGTATTCAACTTAGACGAACCACCATAATAAGCAAAAACTTGATTTCCCCGGCAATTGACGCAAATCTGCTTAATGTTATGGGGCAAATCGATCTCTCTTATTCTCATGTCAAAGGAACCATGACTTTACTGAGTACAGTTATTGGCGGACAGCTTAACTGTAGAGGTGCTACGCTCGCCAATGAAAATGGCAAGGCCTTGGTTATGGATGAGATGAAGGTAAAAGGAAGCGTCTT
>JAJZMK010000016.1:0-921 GCA_021798275.1 Actinomycetes bacterium
TTGATTTTGCTACCTTAGAGGATTTAGAGCGTATATACAGAGCGATGATTGGGAACGGTTAGTAGCTTAAGCTACGCTGTCTCTATCTAAACTTTACGTTGAGACTTATTGACAGAAATATATTTGGACTATAAACTACCTATTCACACCATATTTTAACCAAAAATCTGCCTTTTGTAACCTATTGATGTAAACCATAACTTTACACTTATCCACAACCTGTGTATGAGGTTGTGGATTCTATCAATATCAACTTTGCGTATAGCTTTTAATGCTAATCATCAAAAGTATTTTGAAGTGCTATTTGAAAATCATCAGCTCTTCCTGGCATAATAGAATATTTTTATTTATATAAAAATGATTTCCACTAAATCAGAAAGAATAGGAGCTAACGAGGTGCTTATTGGTGTGGGTGGTAAGGGGTAAGAGGCAAGAATTCAATCAACCGATAGGGAAGTAGCTGTGCTACGATATCGGCAATTTTCTAAATCAAGTGTCAGTCCCAGTCCTCGTTCAGCCATTCGGCTACTGTTTTGGTAATAACACCGGCCAGATCGGTTATTTTAGGAATGACCTCTCCAATATTTCCGAGGTGTAAATCGATAGCCGGCATTTTTGTTTCCCTAAGTATAGGCGTAGCCATACCGAGCAGTGAAACGGTTTTGAAATGAAAAAATTCCGGCAATTGTGCCGATATGTATTCGGCTAATTTCTTACTGGCTTGCGACTCATAGCGGTAACCTTTATAGAAATGAATTTCACAGTCCGCCGTAGTGGGTTGTAGGGATAAAGAGATAACGAGATCGGCGCACAGCTGGTTAGCCTCAGCGGCCGCCGCTGAAGGGTTGAGGCTATCGAGCGTGAAGACTTTTGCCCCTTGATCTCCTAAACTGCGCTTGAGAGCTGCCGTGGCTTTGGCAA
>JAJZMK010000016.1:931-5021 GCA_021798275.1 Actinomycetes bacterium
GACCACTATTCGTCTACTATTTAAACCTGAATCACGCGCGGAAATTAGTTTCCAGCGCTCCCGCAAGGAAGTTACAAGGGATGTTCCACCCGATAAGGGCCGTAATCTTCTTAGTTCGTTAATCGTTTTCGGCCCACAAATACCGTCTACCAATAGACCGCAATTCCTCTGAAAGTCACGCAGGGCAATATCTGTTTCGTCTCCAAAAATGCCGTCGATTCTTCCCGGATCAAAGCCATAGGCACTTAGACTTTCCTGTAATTGGGCAACATCGTCGCCCCTTATCATGGGAGTTCGCCGATATAGCATTCTCTCGCCTAATTTTTGGCAAGCTTCGACCAAGGCGCTCCATGTTTGTTCGTTACATTCGCCTGTGACTACCAAACCTCTACCGGATTGGAATTTGGATATGGCCTCTTGGGTGGACAAACCAAAATCACCACGGGGGTCGTTGACTTTAATACCGACTTCATCAAGACGTCTCTGAATGTCAGATACGGCTAAATTATGGTCACCGAGTTTTAACGGCAGAGAGGAGGATGCTAAAAGCTCCAAGTACTCATCTTTCATTAGTTTCTCTAGACCAAGCTCGCTTTGAACCATTTATCTAATGATAGGCCTATATGGAATATGATGTTATTGTTTATTCGGATAATATTGTCAATTTATCTTATGCGTAGCGTAGTCGTCACTCTAAAGATACATTTATCGATTTCCGGTGTCTATGTGATCTGAGAGCATCGATTGGTTTAACAATTTTTTTCGACAAGTATTATAAATAAGGTGAGATTTTATCCATGAGGCTAGACTTGGGCTGAGCGCCGACTATACGGACTTGAGGTTCTCCGTCTTTAAATAAAATGAGAGTTGGTATGCTCAACACCTCGAACCTCTGAGCCGTTTGAATAGCTGAGTCTACATTTAATTTCCCTATAACAATTTTTTGCTCGTTTTCCGCAGCTATTTCGTCCAGAATGGGGGATATGATTTTACAAGGTCCGCACCACTCCGCCCAAAAATCCACCAAAATAGGGGTATCGGAAGCCATAACAACTTCATTAAAATTTGAATCATCGATAGTTACGGTGTTGCTGCTCATAATTGCTCCTTGGTTTTATTTATATAATTATCTAACTTAGAGTTTGATTTATTATGCGAGTGATTCCAAATAGTGCTCAACATCTAGTGCTGCCATACAACCTGAACCGGCTGCCGTAATCGCCTGACGATATTTAGAGTCCTGTACATCACCGGCAGCAAATACACCGGGTACGGAAGTCTTTGTTCCGTCGTGGGTGACGATATAACCTTTGTCATCCAATTCAATCTGGCCTTGGAAAAGCGAAGTATTGGGGGAGTGTCCTATGGCCACAAAGAGTCCCTGGGCTTCCAGATCCTCCACAACCCCGGTTACGACGTCCTGTATTCTTACTTTCTCCAGTTTATTTTCACCCAACAGCTCTTTGACAACCGTATTATAGCGAAAGTTAATTTTCTGGTTTTGCATGGCGCGGTCCTGCATTATTTTGGACGCCCGCAGTTCTTTCCTACGGTGGACGACGGTTACGGATGAGGCGAACTTAGACAGAAAGCCGGCTTCTTCCAGAGCCGAGTCACCTCCACCCACCACAAAAACTTTTTGATCTCTAAAAAAGAATCCGTCGCAGGTGGCACACGCCGATACACCGTGACCGAGAAGTCGTTCCTCTCCGTCTATATTGAGCATCAAGGCCTGGGCTCCGGTGGATATGATGACCGAGAGCGCCCGCAACGGTTCTGAAGTGGTAGAGGTCCATATCCGAAAAGGTGACTGGGACAGATCAACCCTGACTGCTTTGGATGTGAGAATTTCTGTTCCGAAACGAACTGCCTGTTCTCTTAAGTTGGACATCAATTCGGGGCCCATTATGCCCTGTGGAAAGCCCGGGAAGTTCTCCACCTCCGTGGTCAACATCAATTGTCCACCCGGTTGGTCGCCGGTTGAGGAGGGCTCACCTTCGAGTAAGACCGGATCCAGATTTCCTCTTGCACTATAGATTGCCGATGTCAGGCCGGCCGGCCCGGATCCCACTATTATGACTTTATGAATTTTATTCATATCAAAATTATCAGGCAACTTTAGACCTTTCCTTTACGACCTTCTTCATCAACAACATTCCGGCTATAAAAAATATTCCACCTAGGGTCAGATAGCTGGCCCAGATGTGGCCGGAGAAAACGAGGTTGTTTAATAACCTTACGCCTCCTATTATGGCAAGTGCCAACAGAAGAAAAAGCGAGGCAACCAGCATGATGAGAACAGAAACGGCGTTGACCAATCCCGCCAGAGGTTTGGTTGATTTATCTCTGATCAAAGACACAGCCAATTCGAGATAAGAGGTCACTTTATAGGCAAGGTCATGTACTTCACTTGAGTTTTCCGTTTTACTATCTGTATTGTGATTGTTTTCGCTATCCATAACAATAACCATGTTACTATGCGCCTTGAGTAGCGGCTCTCTCTGAATCACAATTAAATACAGGTGAAATAAGTTGTTATTTTTCCATGATGCAAAACCCGATTGCACCCGGGCCGGAATAGGCCCCTACGATAGGACCTATATAGGAAAGCAGAATTTCTTTCTGACCGGTAATTTCCGATACTTGCTCAAAAACGCGGCTGATATCGGCTGCACCGGAGTGAACGACGGCCACTTTGTCTATATCGTTTGTCTCTTTCAGTAGAGTGATAAGAAATTCTATAGCCCTGGCCTTAGTTCTTTGTTTCCCCAGAGACTTTAACCCTCCCAGGCTCACTTCAATAATGGGTTTCACCGAAAGCAGAGAACCGATCATGGAGGAGAGTGGACCTATCCTGCCTCCTAATCTTAGATATTCCAAGGTATCAAAGAGAGCCACTATTTTTACTTTTTCCCGTTTTTCTTTAACGAGATCGGCTATCTCAGTCAGAGTCCTACCTTCTTCGGCCAATTCTTGGGCAAAGAGCACCAGTAATCCTTCACCCAAAGTGACAGACTTGGAATCAATGACCTCAATCGGGAAGTTTTCCACAGCTTTAGCTCCGACGACAGCCGATTCATAGGTGCTGGAGAAACCTGCGGCAATAGTGATACACAAAGCGCCATCGTAGCCTTCTTGTTGTGCGGCGCCAAACAATTCGGCAAAAACTCCCGGCGCCGGGGCGGAGGTTTTAGGAGGGGTGGATGAATTGGTGACAGCCTCCCAGAAGTCCTTTCCATCCAGTTTCGAGAGATACTCTTCGTCGTATCCCTCCATGCGGACTCCAAGCGGAACCACGTCGATGTGTTTTTCCCGTAGTAACTCTATGGGAAGATCGGCTCCGTTATCGGTTATAATTTTAATCATTTCACATTCCTTGCCTATTTATATGAAAAATTATCATAACAGGAAATAAGCATTTTGTACATACTAAAGGCTTTTTTTCCGGATCTTAATACTCCTGACGGCACTTGCCGCACCAAGATAGACCAGTAATCCACAGGCAACCTGCAAGATGAGAATGAAAAAAGTATACAAGTTGTTTGTCGGGGAAAACAAGGCACCCACAAGGGCAATAACAAATCCCATCAAAATAGAGTAAATAAGTGACTCTGCGGAGCGGGCAAGTATTTTTTTCCCGCCGATAGCTCCCAACCTTTCGCGTAAAAGCGAGAGTGCGACCAAAGCTCCCAGACTGTAGGCTATGGAATAAGATAATGCCAAACCCTTAACGCCAAAATGTTGGTATAAGAAGATAGCCGTGATTATATTTGCACCGTTTTCAATCACATATAGAATAAAAGCTGTTTTGGTGTCATGCATGGCCTGAAATGCCCTAATTGTTAAAAAGAAAATACAAAATCCGGGTAGACCTAAGGCAAACATGACCAAAGTTGCGGCAGTCAGGTGCACGGCCGTGGAGGATTCCTGGCCGTGACCGATCAAAACGCCGACTATCGGCCGCGCTAAAATCAAATAGCCTACCGTCGCCGGTATGACCAAGGCCATTACCTGTCTTGATCCCAGAGAAAAGCGATTGGCAAATTGTCTCGGGTTTCTGGCTGAATAAAACCTGGCAAAATCAGGGGTA
>JAJZMK010000057.1 GCA_021798275.1 Actinomycetes bacterium
TTCTGGAAGCAGCAGCAGCGGTAGCCGAATTGACCGAGTTGAGGGGAGTGGCCAGAATAGACTTTCTTTCCGATTCAAGAGAATGGTTTGTCAATGAAATCAACACCATACCAGGCTCTTTATCCAGGCATTTATTTACAGAATCGGATTTACAATTTCCCGAGCTTTTGGAAAATTTGGCGGAAGAAGCCATAAAAAGACCGACAGTTTCTTTCTCCGTGGCGGGCTCGGACGGTCTTGTTCTAAAAGATGCCACTTCCATAGCGGCCAAGTTGGCTTAAAAATATGGGCGTAGTGGCGGACCTGGATGAAAACGAAACGGTCTTAGCCAGTGCCAGGCCACATTTTAACTACTTCGTAAAGCCGATACTATTTTTCATGGTTGTCATTGCCGTCACCGTGGTTGTGCTCTGGCAGTGGAAAAGCGCTCCCAGCTGGTCCGGTTTCGTGGGGCTTGGCATCTATGTATTGTGTTCCGGATATGTCTTGTTCAAGATACTAAAATGGCGTTCCACGGAAATGACAGTAACTACTTTCAGAGTAATTTTTTCATCCGGTGTAGCGGTGAAGACGGTCAGAGAAATTCCCAACTCCAAAGTTACAAGTTGGTACTGCCGCTCGGGTATTTGGCAGCGGATGGTAAAAGCCGGTACTGTCATTTTGGAAATTCCCGAAGTGCAACTACCTCAGATCACAGATTCAAGCGGTAAGAAGTTCAGAAAAAAATTTCTGGCACAATCTCATCCCAAATATGAAGTGGCTCATCCCGAGGAAATAATGAAAGCTTTGAGAAAAGGAGTTCTTCCTTGGCGCCAGGATATGAGAATATCTCAGAATGAAGGTGAGATGACTGATAAAATTGCCAGGCAGCTGATAATCTTGGCTGACTTACACAGAGCCGGTGCGTTGAGCGATGAAGAATTTAAGCGGAAGTCACAGGATATTCTGACACATGACTAAGTATGATAGCGATAACAAAACATTCTATTTAGAGACTTTGGGGTGTCCGAAAAATCAAGTCGACTCCGACAAGATAGCCAATTATCTTTGCAATGCGGATATGCTGGAAATAAAAGACCCATCCCGAGCCGATATCATAGTAGTCAATACCTGTGCTTTTATTGAAGCGGCCAGACAGGAGTCGATAGATACGATCCTGGCCTTGTCGGAGAAAAAACAGGGATCGGCACGCCTCGTAGTCAGCGGATGTATGGCCGAGAGATACGGAGATGAACTAGCGGCCGCTCTGCCCGAGGTGGATTTGGTGGCCGGTTTCGGAGTGCCTGTCAACTTTAGCCCGACCATAGGGAAGAGGTTTCTCAGGTCTTCTGACCTTGACAAAAGTACCTCTCTGGCCAGTCTGGATCTTCTGGAGTTACCGCGCACATCACCTGATACCCCTTGGGCTTATGTCAAAGTGGCGGAGGGGTGCGACAGAAATTGCGGTTTTTGTGCCATTCCCGGTTTTCGAGGTAAGCAGCGTTCGAGAAGTGTCGGTTCTATTTTGCAAGAAGTGCGTGCATTGGGAAGTAAAGAGATTGTCTTGGTAGCTCAAGACCTTGCTTCATACGGAAAAGATCTACCCGCAGGTGATGACAAAAGCAATATCGTCGAGCTTTTTTATCAAGTGGCAGCAGAAGTTTCCTGGGTGAGACTTCTGTATCTATATCCAACCAGCATCAGTGACGAACTGCTCAAAGCAATTTCGGCGACGGAAGTTCCTTATTTTGACCTATCCTTACAACACAGCTCCAGACCTCTTTTGAAGAGGATGAGGCGAAGCGGCCATGCCAAATACTATCTGGATCTGATCAATAAAATACGCGATATCAATCCGGAAGCGGTTTTCAGATCCTCTTTTGTCATAGGTTATCCCGGTGAGGGAGAAGCCGATCAGGACAGTTTGCTTGAGTTCCTACAAACAGCGGAATTGGACTGGGCCGGTTTCTTTTCTTATTCCAAAGAAGAGGGGACTTATGCTTACACACAAGACGGAGAAGTAGATGAAGAGTTGCGCCTGCTGAGATTGAGAGAATGTCAGGCTTTACAAGATGAAATCACTGCCAAAAAGCGACAGAACCTGATCGGTATGACCGTCAAAGCCTTGGTGGACGAAAGCGGATGGGCCAGATCTTTCAGGGAAGCACCCGAAATCGACGGCAGAATTTCCATCGACCCCGGTATCAAACCGGGTGGTTTTGTCGAATTGCAGATCAAAGACACCCTCGGGGTGGACTTAGTCGGAGAGCCGGTTAGTCGCTGACAAACGGATTCCTTTCCTTCTTCGGTTTTTTTACTGTCTAAGTTCCTGGAGGTAAGATCGGCACAATACTTTTGAAAAATTCCGCTTTAAATGCTATCTTATAGGTAGTGGGTACCAAGAGCAAACAGAACCTATATAGTGACAGAGATGCGACCAAATCCGGCTACGGACCGTCGGCATTATTGACACCGGCCAACCTTTTGACAAGTTTCAGGGTTTTATTGACGCCGGTTATGATAGTCCTGGTGCTGTCTTTCGGTCCCTCCTCCTGGCTTTTGTGGTCGGTTTGGTCGGTTCTGGCATTCTCTGACGGACTGGACGGAACGCTGGCAAGACGTCACGGAGTCACCCGCTCGGGTGCTTTTTTAGATCCCCTGGCCGATAAAATTCTGGTACTTGGCACACTGGCTGCTTTGGTCGTCAGACACGATATCAGCTGGGTTCCGGTAGCTCTAATTGCCATCCGCGAAGTGGCTATGAATACTTTTAGGATGTACGCGGGAAACCGCGGTATTACCATTCCGGCAAGGCCGCTTGCCAAGTTGAAGACACTTTTGCAAGATTTTGCCATTGCCGCAGCCTTCTTTCCTCCCGTGGCGGCATCTTATCACTACGTATTTGCTGATTTATTATGGGCATCGGTCGCTCTGACCATTATTACCGGCCTTGAATATGCCAAAGACGCCAGACATCTGTTGCATGCGGCTAATGTCGGCCGGTTGACATAAGCTTGTAAGATGTAAACGGAACTTTATACAAAGTTCTGTTTGCAGAATTATTTGTCGATAATGACCGCCGATCGGAAATCTTTTTGGTGGTTTTATTGTCGGCGCCGACAGCGACAATAACAACAGAGACAATAAAAAGAACGGACGAAATTATAAATGCGAGTTGAGATCGTGGCGATAGGGACCGAGCTGTTACTAGGACTGCTTGTTGACACCAATTCCGGCTACATTGCCCAGCAATTGGCCGATAACGGAATAGACTGTCACTTTCAAACGCGCGTCGGAGATAATATCTCCAGGATCAAAGAAGCTCTGGCGACCGCCCTGGACAGAAGTGACGCCGTTATCTGTTGTGGAGGTCTCGGTCCCACTTCCGACGACGTGACAAGAGAAGCTATTGCCAATCTGATGGGAGCGGAGCTTGTCTTTCAACAAGACATCTGGGAATCAATCGAAGCACGCTTATCAGTAGCGGGGCGTTCCATAGCATCGATCAATAAATCACAAGCGATGGTTCCAAAAGGTGCCGTGCCTATTTTACAATTGACCGGAACAGCCCCGGGGCTTATCTGTCGTGTCGGCGAAAAAGCAATTTATGCCACTCCCGGGGTGCCTGCCGAGATGAAAGAAATGATGGAAAGTACCATTATGGCTGATTTGCGCCGACGCAGGGAAGGTGACTATGTCATTATCTCGAGAACCCTCAGAACCTGGGGCTTGCCCGAATCGCGCATTGCCGAGCTCATTTCGGGCCGGATCGATACTTTGGATAAGCTTGCTCTAGGCGACGACTTGCAAATTGCAAGCGGACAAGCAGAAGCTATGGAACCGGGCAATACATTGCCGGGAGAAAGAGAGAGGGCTGCCAAGAGCGGCTCCGCACGTCTTGACGTTCCCACAATAGCTTTTCTTGCCAGCAGCACAGAGGGCGTCAAAATACGCATCGGGATAAAATCAAATGACCGGGGAAAAGCTCTGGCTGCTATCGAGCGAGAAGAGAAAGCGATCAGGGAGATATTGGGGGAGAGTATTTTTTCCTCAGACGATGAAACTATGGAAGAAGTCGTCGCCAAAGAGCTTGTAAAGCACAATTTGACTTTATCTGTCGTCGAGTCTCTTACCGGCGGTTTGGTGGCGGCGCGCATCGTATCGATACCGGGGGCCAGTCAATTTTTCAAAGGAGGTCTTGTTGCTTATGCGACTGAGATCAAGAAAAAATTCTTGGGCTTAGAGGGACCTGTGGTCAGTGAAGAAGCGGCTGTCAAAATGGCAGAAGGGGCCCGCAGAGAGTTCAAAAGCGATATCGCCATTTCCACCACGGGAGTAGCGGGTCCTGATAAGCAAGAAGATATTGAACCGGGAACGGTCTATGTCGGTATTGCCACGGCTCAGAAATCTGTCGGCTATAAATTGTCTCTTCGCGGAAATCGCGATAGGATACGTCAATCAGCAACCATGGCTGCCTTGGATATACTGCGAAAGCATGTCATGTCATTATGAATCAATCCTTATGTTGATTAAATTATCAGACAAATTAGATTTTAATAAGCAGTGAGTCCTGGTCAGTGTGATTGACATTGGAAATAAGATATCCCTGTTCTCTCCATCTTCTGCGAGACGATAAGAAGGATGTTGAGTCTCCCCAGGCAAAGTAGACATATTTTTTAGGTCACGTCTGTGATTTTGCTAGAAAAGCTCATAACAAATAGGGCTTATGTATCCGATCTTTCCAATATCTGCGTTTGGTATTATAAAAGTGTATGTAAGATACAGATACCGTAGCGAAGCTCAGATAGTTCATCGCCTTTTTGTAAAAAACGATAATACTTCAGCTCTTGATACTCATTGTATGCGGGCCATTCTAACTATTTCAAAGTAAGCGCACTCTGATTTCATCAACGTAAATC
>JAJZMK010000139.1 GCA_021798275.1 Actinomycetes bacterium
GTGGTCCCGTTGCGCTTGTAGTCATGGGTCATCGTCGCTGCCCGTTCCCGCCGCATGGGAAGGCTCGGCTGGGTCCGATCCAACGCCTGGCACTGCGTCTTCTCGTCGAAGCTGAAAACCGCCGCCTTGGCCGGTGAGTCCAGGTACAGACCGACCACGTCACGCAGCTTGGCCTCGAAGTTCTAGTCGGTCGATACCTTGAACGTGTCGACCTTCCACGGCTTGATCCCCAGCTTGTGCCACACCCGGGCAACGGTGTCCTTGCCCACTCCGACCTTTGCCGCCAGGGACCGGGTCGACCAATGCGTCGAGGTGTCATCCGGCGTAGCGGTGAATGTGAGCCGCACGATCGCTGCCTCCGCGCCCTCTGCCAACCACGAACGCCGACCACGGCCCTTGGCGAGCACCCCGACCTGTTCGACGCCCCGCTCCGCCAGGGCGTGACCCACGAGCGCACCGTGTTCGCCGACACCCCCACCCGCCGGCCGATCTCCTCGTTCGCCAACCCCTCCGCCGCCCACAACAACCCCTGGGCTTGGCGGACCGCCCGGTGCGGCAACGACGGCGACGCCACGATCGCCTCCAACCTCACCCGTTGCTCGTCGGTCAACACCAGCGGCGGGGCCGCACCACCTTTACCCATACCAACACTCGAACACCTCAAGCTATAACGCAGACGGACCACTAGACACACACCAAAGCAAGCTCTCCGCTGCCGGTGTTAAGAAGAACTCGGTAATATGGAAGCCCTTTCTCGCGACAAATCTGATGAGAGTCCTACCGATTGAGTGGGAGTCGCTGGACGGCAAATGAACTCCTACGGGCTTAGATAGACAAGAAAGCCGTGGGAATGGCGTTGCGTTGTACTCGGTTCGGTAACGATCGTGGAGCAGATGGAGTTTCGGTGACCTAGTTGAACACATCCCGAGAGCATCCATAGCAGCTTTGGAACGTTGATTCGAAACAAGCCGCACAAGACTCGCTGCAATGGGGGTGATCCGGCCAAACTACTCGGGAGACATATCTATCTGACATAGACTTCGGCTCCTACCGTCCCAACCAGTAACACTGCCTAGAACGGTGAAACCTTCCTTTGGATCAGAAAGTTGGAGGTTTGGCCCCTCTGAGCATGCAACATTTCCTCATTTGGGATATTACCAGTTCTTCTCCTTTTTACTAGTTCTCCTGAACCTTTCCGGGCTACAAGACATCGCAGGCAAAATAGATAGAGTCGTGGATAAGGTGAAGTAATTTATGGAGATCACAGGCGTAAAGTATGCCGGATGCACCCTAAAAAGCTGCCGGGGTTTTTCGGAATGCAGTAAGTCAACTAAAAAATATCTTACATACGTCACTTTTAGTGAGAATGAGCACGATATCGCACCCTGGCTAACCTTTATCCCAATGCAAACTTCATTTAGTTTTAATAATGGTCTTTTGATTGAGACTTCCGGTATGCCTTTGCTATGGCTTAAGTCGAATGGGAGAACCGGAAAGTATTTAACCGGTTATATATGGAGTGTTACAAACAACAATTGTCTTCTTCTTAATTTTTATTTTAAAAGCAACTGCATTCCCATTAATAGTCCAAGCAAAAAGACTTTTAACTGAGCACCATAAATCTTTTTGTCTCCTACGATGAGCAGGCCATGAACTTTTTGAAAAAAGCAAAGTCTTTTGTTAAGTGTTGCTCAAGCAAAACCTTTGCAATGCTTTGCCGGAGAGAACAACTTTCATATAAGTTTACATGTTTATTACCATTAAAAGTAACATCAAGCCCATCTCCGCAAACATCTGCCTGTGCCAAAACGGATTTGCGGACTCCCCAAGTAAAGTTCAAGTTATAAAGTGAGGAATTCTCCATACATAATACGGTCACCGGCCCAAGCGGCTCGGAATTGAAAACCTTAAGCAGTTGTTTGCCGTACTTGGGAGCTATCGTAATGTTCACCTTTCCTGTCGCCTGATGAAAAAGACTGGGTTTGGTGTACAAAACCATGCTGATGCGCGCACTCATAGGGACTGTTGCCTGCTTGCCTCTGGGGTTTAGATATACGGTATTTGAGTCGACCCGCAAATAAGTAGTATAAGCATTGGGACCCGGAGCAAATGTATAAATTAATTCGCTGAGATAAACGGGGAGTCTGTTGATCTTGATATTGACGACGATGTCAGCGTAACTTCTATTTGTAGAGCTGTTGTAAAAGGAGCCCTTGGAGGCAATGGTTTCCCCTTTGCCCAGGTGGGACTTAATAAATTCCATAACCCTTGGTTTCGTCATGTTTATTACATAGAAGGCGTGCAAGTCTATAAGGTTTCCGACTGCTTCTGACGGCACACTGGCGGGAAGTGCCTTTGGTTTTACTTTTAACACCTTGGCGCCTTTGGGAATCAGCGCTTTGTGAAATATTTCTTCGGCAAATCTTATGGCAGCCGGATTATGAGAGTTTTTCGTCACTCCATAAGCAGCCGGGGAAGTAAAAAAATACCCCATAAACAGAGACAATACGAGTACGGCCGACTTGGTCCGTATTTTGCCAGCGTTTCTTACAGCAAAAACTCTTTTCATGTATCTATCGTAGCATTGGTATTTTTAAGATATCCGGCAGAGACACCCGGTTACATGACAACCTTCTTGCCTCTCTGGACAATTATTTTGGCTTGTGTGTAAGATATAGCAAACGGGCTCCAAAAAGACCAAAGATTACGGCGGAAGCCACAAAGGAGAGATTATGGAATCCCAAATTTCATCGGAAGAAGTGTTGAAGCGTTATGGCACAGTCGCTGAGGGCTTTGAAAATAGGCTGTCCCGTGTCACACCCGAACAGCTGCACCTGCCGACCCCGTGTGCCGAATGGGATGTCGAGGCACTGATACTGCATGTAATCAATACGAACTTTCAGGTTGCGTCACGGGCCGACGAATCCGTTCTCGGTCTGCAAAACCAGGAAGACGACTTATCGGAACAGTGGCAGACGGTCAAAAACTCTGTTATAGACCTTCTTTCGAATGACGAAACCGCCGAAAAAATGACAACCGGAGCGTTCGGAGAACAAAGCTTTGCCTCGCTTGTCGGGAAGCTGCTTTGCAGCGACACTTTGTTTCATACCTGGGATTTAGCCAGAGCAACTTCGCAGGATACGACCCTTGACCAAGATGCCATAGACAAAGCTTTTGCCTTCCTGGAACCCTTGGATGAAGCGATGCGCCGCCCCGGGGGGTTTGCGCCAAAAATTGCCCCTTCGCCAAACGCAGATTTGCAAACACGCTTTTTAAATTTTGGTGGACGCCAAACTTAATTGCCGCCTCATAACGCTGGCTAAAAAATGGCTGTGTCAGACGTTTCCGAATAGATAAGCTCTTGAGAAAACAAAAGCGGACTCTAATACCCCGCAATTGGTGACAAGATTCTCCTTTGACATAGGTCGCAGCCCACGGAAACACTTCGGTTCCCTAACCCTGGTAAGTCTTTTACTCGACTTATCGAGAAACGCTGGCCTTTTTGCCGGTGTGCACCGTCGGTTTGGTCTCCAATTTGGCGCTGTTGCATTACCGCTGGTACAGCCTTTCAACTTCGCCCGTTGTCACCCGAACCGGACACTTATACCTGCGTAGCACTCTTGGGGCCTCATAGTTGACAGTAACTACCAAAATAACCTCCGCAGTCGCAAGACACCCGAATGTCCTTGAAATCAATTGAACCTATGCTTTGGGACAAGACCGGCCTGCCGTAACCGATATAGACTGTTACTTTTTCTTAGAACACCACTCCGCCATCAGAGTTGTCGACAGAGAGAGAATGCGGAACTGACAAAACTCCTGAAAGATTCCGATGACCACAGAATCGTCAGACTTCCTCTTAGTCCACAGGGCGAAAACTGTTTTGAGGAACCGACGACGGTAAACTTGAAAAATGAGAAACACCGGCAAAAGCTTTTCCTAAATTCAATAAATTTCATATAGATCAAAATCCCTGATTACAGAACAGTTGAGTATTTCAGACACCTTTGACGGCAGTTTTTAAACTGAATTTTTGTAGTAGCCGCAATATAAAATTTGTCTAAATCAAAAATTAAAAGGCAACTAATGAGCAATATCACACAAATAATTTTATTTCTGTCCTCATATGTACCTCTTTTTATATTTTTTACCATTCTCAACACATTCGGGCTCTTTCCGGGAGATATCATCACCGGAGCAATGGCTTTTGTGGGAATTGTCGGCTTTTCAATACTTGTATCAAGAACCGGCACATCCAACCGGGATAATCTCAAAATAGGCTCCTTACAGGTAAGGAATGGGGACTTTATCGCTTATACGGTCACCTATATCGTCCCTTTTCTCGCCACTCCGCAGAGCTCTGTCAACGAAAAAATTGTCTTGATACTTTTACTGGCACTGTTGTGTTTTTTATACATAAAATCAGAATTGTTTTACATCAACCCTTTGTTTTCCCTCATGGGATACAAACTATTTCAGGTAACCACGGAGCAGGGAAAATCGGTAGTACTCATTACACCCAGATCTTTTATCCAGTCGCCGACGACTCTGAGCGTATGCAGATTGAGCAACTTTGTCTTTTTGGAAAAAAGACATGGCTGAGAACACTGCCCGGTCCACCGTCCAGGAGGCGGGATCCGAATTGCTCATTACCGTCAATAGCCTTATTGCAAACGACTCCGCTCCCGCATACCCCGTTGAAATACTGATAGGCATAGAAAATAAGAAAAACACTCACATCTACCGGGCCAAGCTGAATGAAAATTCTATAGATGGCATCCGCGAAATAATGACTTCAAATCTTAAACAATACGGAGGATACGAGCTGATAGCCCATGAGTACGCCAATCTCCCAAACGAACATCAAGCGATATGCGCGGATACCGATTTGGATATCAGTCTTGAATTTATTGATCGATTGCGTATAAATTTTTCTGATACGGCAGCTTTGGAATTATTTGGCTTCAAAACAATCGGCAGCGGCAGCCCAAAATGGATGGCTCTAAAAACAAAAATAGACTCACACGAAATCTTTTTTATCGAAAAACTCTCAAAAAGCAACTATATGAAGCAAAAGAAAAGAATTTTTTCCCTGGACGGGACGGAATTGTATTTGCTTGACCCGGAACTGCTTTGCATCGGCACCGAATTTACGGTAATCGTCATAGACAAAATGATTTACTTCAGAAAGTCAAGCCTCCTCCAACAGCTTTGCGGCATAGACGAAAAACTTAGAAAAGAGGTATTGGCTGTCGCCGAACAAATCAATAAAGCACTTCCCATTGTCAACTTTGCCAAAATGCGCGAAGATATCGCCAAATCGCTCCCCATGATTATGAAATTAAAATCTATAGAGAAAAAAATGAACGATCCGGCATATAAGCAAAGCATCCTGAACAACAAAGCGGTCTTTCAATTTCTGGATGACCACCCCGAATTCCAGGTAATGACAACTCAGACGGACGACACACGACGCCTGGAATATCATACCAGTCCTCAAAAAAGATACGGAATACTCAAATTACTCGATGACGACTACCTCTGCTCACCCATTACCGATACCAGTTACAGCGCCAACTCTAAACAAGAGCCATAGCTGTCCTGCTACCTCAAAGACACCTTACGTTAACCTTTGAACTGCAATTTTGCACTTTGCCGGATAGAGCAATTTTTTATTGCCCTTAAGCTGGCTTTTAACAACAGCGAAAGCGGTCTGCCATTTACAAGAATTAGCCGAATGTTACTTTGACGTTTACCCAGACAAATCTCTCCCGCAACTTTGATTGTCTATTATGTGGCAAAAGTTATTTTATAAAAAAGGAGCAATACCAATGTCATCATTAGATTTAGCATTGGACGAGGCGCCCCTAAGTCGTTTTCATACAAAATCTGTTGTGACGGCAGGAATGGGCTTTTTCACCGATGCTTACGATTTGTTTATCATAGGCGTAGCTACCACTCTGATCACCCCATTGTGGCACCTAAGTTCCTCACAAACCGGACTGGTGAATTCCATCACCCTGATATCGGCTTTTGTCGGAGCTTTCATTTTCGGCCGTCTCTCTGACGTAATAGGGAGAAAAAAGATCTACGGATTGGAAGCCGTGCTTATGATAGTGGGCGCCCTTGCCTCCGCCTTTGCTCCCAACTTTGCATTCCTTCTTGTGTGCCGTTTCATTCTGGGTATCGGCGTTGGCGGAGACTACCCGATGTCGGCTACCTTGATGACAGAGTTTGCCAACCGGAAAAACCGCGGCAAGCTCGTCGGCTTGGTCTTTGCCATGCAGGGCCTCGGCACTGTGGCAGGTTACATCATAGGACTTGCCTTGCTTTCGGCCCACGTATCCAACGATTTGACCTGGCGTATTTTGCTGGGCATGGGCGCTCTGCCGGACGCAAGCGTTCTTATGATGAGACGCAGGATGCCGGAATCTCCGAGATACTCCGATCAAGTTCTCGGCAAATCTGCCAAAGCCACCACTGACATAGCTTCTTTCTCGGAAGGTGTCGTCCTCGCCTCTGCGGATCAGGGCCCTCAAAGAGCTCCCAAAGGCTACATGAAATTGAGAGAGTTCCTGTCCAATCCGAAATACCTGTTGCTGCTGCTCGGCACAGCCGGAACTTGGTTTGTATTTGACTACGCCTATTACGGCAACTCGGTCTCTGCTCCCCTGATCATCAAAAGCGTACTCGGGAAACAGGGCTCCTCGGTCCTCACGGAGGCTCTTGCGCTTCAGCTGATTATCTTTACCTTGGCTGCTCTGCCCGGATATTATCTGGCAACACACTTTATGGACAGGATAGGCCACCGTCGGCTGCAATGGATAGGCTTTATCGGAATGGGAACGGCGTTCCTGTTGATAGGCGTGATTCCCAACGTAACCACCATGCTGGCGCCGTTCTTGATCCTGTTCTGCATAAGTTACTTCTTCGCCGAATTCGGTCCCAACACCACCACCTTCGTTCTTTCCGCAGAAGTCTACCCCACCAGAGCCAGATCGACGGGACACGGCATTTCAGCCGGAATAGCCAAGATCGGAGCCTTCATAGGCGTGTACTTGTTCCCCATCATCAAAACCGATTTGGGTATCAACGGAGCCCTGAGACTCTCCTTTGGTATGGCAGTCATAGGACTCTTGCTTACGCTCCTTATACCGGAACCATCACAAAAAAGCCTGGAGGAAATTTCTTCCAGCGATGTAGTGCAAGCGGCCGAACAAGTCATCCACACTTCGACTGTCGCCACCAATAACTGATCACAACGACTGACTAAAAGAACCCTAAAGGAATTTCCTTTAGGGTTCTTTTATTTTTCCAACATCTTATGCCTTTTGCCGATAAAGCCCGCATAAAACATCCGACCTAAAACTTTACCGTCTTCCGTCCTACTTCATTTGTCTGCTATAAACTGGTCATTGATGGGGACTAAGAAAAAACAACAGAAATATCTTTACAGAAAAATTCTTGTAGCCGTATTGGTAATCTGCTGCGGCGTCGGCGCATTCCTGGCATTTTCACAAATCAATGGCACCGGAAACAAAATAACAAGTATGTCTGCTTGGAATAAGCAATATTTATCCAAAACAGAACATCTGGTACAACCCATCAAAGGCATTTTGGACGCGCTTGCATCCGAAAATTACAGCTCTTTGGTCAGCTCTTGTAAGCAGCTCGGGCGGGATGCCACCGGCGCGGAATCTTGGCCGGCTATACCGAATTCTTTGGCAGCCTCACACTTTGCATCTCTCATCAACTCATTCGGACAGGTGGCCTTGGACTGTCAAAGCCTGACAGAACAATTGCAAAAACAGCAAAGCCCAAAAGCTGCGATCAAAAAAATGTCTTCTGAAATGTCAATTGCAGCCCAGCAAATGAAAGACGTCATAACTTCCTTACAGGCTCCGGCATAATACATCGGACGCCCGCTGCAAAGCGTTTGGGGTTTCCTTTGCCGATTGCACCGATTATTGCCGTAAGTAAGTTGAAAAACCTGCAGGAGAGTTATGCCCACGATTTGCGAACCAAGATCGCAGATGACTCAAACACACATAAGTTTCTAAAAAAATAGATCCGGCCCAAAAGAGCCGGATCTATTGACTTGATAAAGAGTTACTTCACCATTTTTTGCCGGTGGTGGTTTTGGCGACAGTCTTGGCCTTGGTAGTTTTGGCGACAGTCTTGGCCTTCTTGGTGACCTTGGGCATAACGGGCTTGCCGTTGGCGGCCGATACTACATCCCAGCGGCCGAAGGGTGTGTTCAGCCCTTCGCCGTGATACTGGTGTGCTTTGGTGTCACCCACAAATTCATACAGAAGGTGTCCACCGTAGGAAAGCTGCTCCAGACCGGATTTGATTTTCACTTCTTTTACAAGCTTAGTGTTTACCCCTTTGCCGTAATGGGGCTTGGAAACAATCACCAAAGGAGGCCAGACGCCCTGGCATTTGGTTACGACGCATTTTCCGGTCGTTTCATACAGGGTTCTTCCTTCCCCGGTTTGCAGGACCAAACCGTACTTGGAGTGCTCCACCTCCAAAGCGGGAGGGACAGCCACATGGATGGTGGTGGTTTTAGTTTTGGTTTTCTTGGTGCCTTTTTTGACGGTTTTATGAACCACGGCCGTTTTGGCCGAAACGGCATGCAACGTCGTGGCTCCGGCCAACGGAACCGCCAGCATCATGCCGCCAAGCGATAACGTTGCTGTTGCAAGCAGTTTTCCCCATGTGTTTTTCATATATCCTCCTTTTGCCCGCCTTTTCGCGAGCACTTTACCCTTTACTGTGAAAAACGTGTTAATAAGTGGTTAAAATGATACATTCACCGACAAAAAAACTGTACGCGGGAAGAAGAGAAATTATCGGAGGCAATCCGGCAAATCAGCTCAGTTTCAAAAACATTTTTTTGATGTCTTCCAAGTCGTAACCGTCTTCCGCCGCACCAGACGGATTGTCCAGACAGTAAGACATTCCGGAGGCAAGCAGGTGAAAACCAACCTGTTCCAAAGCCTTATTGGCAGCCGATATCTGTGTAATGATATCCTTACAGTCTCTTTTCTCCATCAACATTTTTTCGATTCCGTCAATTTGGCCTTTAATCCGATGCAGACGCATGCGACAATCTTTTACTATATCTTCCGGAAATTCCATACCAAGCTCCAAACAAATGTAATAGTTTCAAATTTATTATACCCCATACGGTAAATCCGACATCCCACTTTAAGAGCTTTGCATCCCAGCTGGGCACTCAAAATGCTAACATATCAGGATGGAAAACGAGGCGTAATGGAACTAGTTGAACTCGCACATAATTGGGATTTGCTGGGCAAGCAACAGACCATCACCGCCATTATCTCGACCCTTGGGACAGAAGACGAACAGGTTTTTTTTGAAACAGGCCTTACAGAAATCAAATGGCTGTTGGAGTTGTTGCAAGAAGCCGACATAGAGCCGGTCGGTCCGGTCCTGGATTTCGGCTGCGGCATAGGACGCTTAACCCAGGCACTGGCTCACCGCTTTACGGAAGTGGTCGGCTTGGATATCGCGCCGTCCATGCTGAAAGTCGCCGAAGAAAAAAATGCTTTTCCGGACAGGTGTACCTACGTCTTAAACCAAACCGACAATTTGGAAATTTTCGAAGACGCCAAATTCTCTCTCATCGTATCCAGCATTGTGCTCCAACATGTCGGGGAGGAATTTGCCAAGAAATACTTGTCTGAAATGGTGAGGGTACTTAAGCCGGGCGGGATTTTATTTTTCCAGATCCCTTCTCAGCTGAAAGAAATCCCCGTCATCCGGCCCGAAGCCTGCAGGGCAAAAATCACCGCGGACCTCTCACCGTATTCGGACAGGATGCTGTCTGAGGCAGAGACTACTTCCGATTTCATCCCCGGAGAGCACAGACGGGACAAACCGGGAAAATGGCAAAAAGTCTTTGGGGACAGGTTTGGCGGAAAAACCGTTGCCGCCACAGATACCGCAAGCCGAATAGCGGAAAACTCCGGTCCATTTTTGCAGGCCGCTCCCGGAGAAGTTCTTGTCTTCCAAGTCAGTATCTTCAACGCATCGGAAAGCGACTGGGAATCCGGCCATGGGATTAGCCTCGGGAGGCGGTGGCTTTCGTATCCGGAAAATCTGCTTTTGGCTTACACCGACGACGGAGGAAGAGTGGCGCTTTCCGACGGCTTGAAATCACGGGACACCGTGACTGCGGCCATAGAAATCAGGATGCCGGTCAAAACCGGAAATTACTTGTTGGAACTGGATCTATCTCAACCGGGCTACCCCTTGTTTGCCGATCTGGGTTCTGAACGATACCTCTTGCCCATAAAGATAGCAGACCTGCCGGGCAAGGAATCCGTTCTCGATGCCGGTCGAAAAGAAACACTTATTCAAAATGAGGACCCCCCCCAAGAAGTAATACTCGGCGGAATAGAAATGTATGGCATCAACCGCTCGGAAGTCGAAGACTTTCTGCTTCAAAACGGCATGGAAATCATTAGGACCATCGAAGATAACAGTGCCGGAGGATCCTGGCAAAGCTACCGCTATCTGGCAAGAAAGCCGTAATTCTACTTCTTGGTCTTTTTCGCCGTCTTCGGTGGCGTTGTTTTTGCTATCTCCGACTTACTCAGGTGTGCATAGCTCGAAGGCGACTGCAAATCCTTTGCCGGGCATGCCCGCGGGTCATAGGGAGGCAGAGGAGCCGTGGCCGAAGTGGGCGGGTCCAGGTAAGGCACCGATGACGAAGAGTCCAGAACTGCGCTCAGAAGTTGCATCAAAGCCTGCTGGCCGGATTTGCCGGCAGAAGCCAGTTTCACCGTTCCCAGCGATCCGGCGGGCACCTTCAACGTCAGCTTGGCCAGTGTGGAGGTCGCCACTTTCGGAGAATCGACGGAAAAGTTGGTTCCCGTGACGACGGTGACGTCGGCGTTGTCCAAAGTCTTGCCCTGCCCCATGGCAACCGCACCGCTCAGGCCGGCCAAAACCCTGTTACCGTCGGGCATCAGAGCGGAATTTTTGTACAGAACCGAAGCCTCGACGACCGGACCCACGGGAGTTTGTTCACCGGTCCCCACAACGTCAAAACCCAGGTCCTTCAACTGCGTGGCCACCTGTGCCGTTTCGGCGGGATCCCCGATGCCTCCCAATACCGATACCGTAATTTTTTTGGGGTTGAGGGTGGCTCCCGGAACTTTGTGACCCAGCCAGCTCGTAATGCTTTCCAGATCCTGCGGCTCCGACGCGAATACGACGTTCCCGTAATTGTACCCCTGATACATGTAGGAATAAGTGGGATCGTTCATGACCGGCATCGTAGATTCCGGTATCCTGTAAGGGTCGACGTGGCGCATCTGGGTAATGAGATCTATCATGTCATGGGGGGTAAAGCCCTGATCCACGGTCAGTTGCGGCGCCACGTCCTGAACCAAGGCGTTGTCATAAGTGAAGCTTCCGATGCCGTGGTGAATGACCTGCGATGCGAGCACCCTCAGGAACTCGTGCACTCTGACAATGCGCCCCAAGTCCCCGGAGCCGTCGTAAAGCCAGCCCTGTCCTTTTACGTAGTAGTACATGTGCCGTGCCCTTACCAGAGCCAGGGCCTGGAAAGCGCCCAATTTGTAGCAACCCGAAACCGGCACGTTCAAACCGGAATAAGCGTCTTTCACCGGATCCGGAAACCACATGGAAAGACCGCCCAGGCTTTTCACCACGTTTTGGAAAGAATCGAAATTCAGTTCGGCAAAGTGTTGTATCGAGATGCCCAGATCCTGTTCCAAGGCCAGAACAAGCTGGCTCGGTCCGTAAACGAGAGCGGAATCTATTTTGTCATTCTGATTGGGTCTGGCATTTATCAAAAACGAATCTCTGGGGATTGAAATAAGCGAAATCCTGTTTGTGTTCGGATTAACCCTGACAACCATAATGACGTCGGCATTGATGCCGGTGACACCCGCCGCGCACGATCCGAAAGCCCCGCTCTGTTTGCCGTTCAGAGCACAACGCGAGGTGGAACCGACCAGTAATATGTTTTCGGTATTGGCATCCGCCCCTTTAACGGGGGCTGTCTGCAAATTTTTTACGTTGACGTGATGAATTTCGCTGTTGGTGTATTGCAGATATCCGGCCACCGAGCCGAATATGATCAATACGAGCAAGACTATGGCGACTCCCGCCCAAAATACGACCGGGTGTGCCTTTTTCTGCTTTGATTTGGCTTTACCGGCCCCGGCCGGTTCCGCTCCGGCGGCTTCCGAAGACATATTTTGGGGTTCTTGAGTTCTATCTGAGTCGTTTTGCACAATAAGAAAATAGTGAACTTTCCCACCTAATTGGTGTCAGACCGGCCACATTTTTCCTTTTTTTTACAATTTTGCCCAAAGACCGGCCTTGAATACGGTATTTGGACTCTAAACATCCACGCCGGTACCGGCGGGAGCGCCGGGCACATAGAACCGATTCCAATTGGCTTTTGAAGGATGAACGGAGTCGGCCGGACCGTTGGCAAAAACTTTTAAGACGTTTTTGGTGATGGCGGTGAGGGTGGGCATGGCCGGTCGTATCCCGAAATGCAAACCGTCTTCCACTTTTTTCGACCCGTCCCATAAGAGAGAAACCCATTGCGCCGTTCCCGTCGCAAAAACTCCGCCCCCGCCTTTCAGGCTGTAGTAAGACATGTCGGAATGAAGTGGTCCCAAAACCGAATCTATCGGCGAGTGAGCCAGCAAATTTACGTTTTTGGGCGCCTCACTGGGCTCGTAGGCATCGAACTCCGACCCGACGACACCTGGAATTGCGGCGTTGTTTTTTAAACCTGTGCCTTCAAATACCCACGAATCGGCCTCTTTTACCACCATGGGAACAGGCGAGGAACCGCCGGGCTGAAAAGCCTGATACATGATCCCTATCATTTTACTCTCAAACCAAGGCACTGGATCGGTGGCCCATGATACGCCGGTTGCAAGCGCCGGATCTTTTTTTGCTTCCGGATCAGCCGCGGCGTCTTTATAACAAATTTCATGCCTGTAGGAACCGACCGGGGACGGCGCCAGTCTAATTTGGCGGTAGCAGGCGTTCGCTCCCAAAAACATCAAATTGACCCCTTTGGCAAGAGCCGATTCCGCCCCCAGCCGCATGGGCATGGACCAGTATTCGTCGTGGCCCAAACTGACGAGCACTCTGTGGTTTAAAAGCAGGTCCGGCCGGATATGAAAATCTACATCGGTCCAGTAGGTAACGTCCAGCCCCAAACGTTCCGCCAAGTACACGAAAGGGTACTCGTTTCCCATAAAGTCGCCCGAACCTCCCGCATCCAAATTCGGGCCGTACGGGCGGTCAAAAGACACTACTCTGGATCTGTCCGCCAAAGTTCCGGTGGGAAGACCCCCGTAAAGAGAGTAGCCACCCCACAGGTTATAAGCCTGCCAAGTCGTAACGGCGCTTTGCACGACTATGGCCGACCTGCTGGAATCATCCCGCACCATAAACGGGACATAGCGCTCGGCGCCTTGCGAAGATACCAGCTTTATAAGATAATAACCCGGGAGATAGCCGGAGTCTATCCCGAATTGCCTGGAAGGATTCCAGTGGCATTCCACCATATTTATGCCCGGGGTAAAAGTTGAGGAGGGCTGACTTTGGCCCCTAATTCTGGGAGTTCTGTGGATCAACCTGGCACCCAAACCCTGGTAATAGCCCATACGGTAAATTTCCGCATAATAGCTGGGGGCCGGAGTATTGACGTAAAGCGTCAATACGTCACCCTCAACCAAACTGACTTTATCGACAAAACCCTCTATGCCGGGTGAATAAGAATTTTGCTTCCCCCGCAAAAGCCACCCGAGAGAACCTTTCTTATTGTTTTCTTCAATGATTTTTTCTGAAACCGGCAGCCTGTCCGCTGTCTTGTTGCTTTTTTTATCTCCGATGGCTGCGTCGTATGTGGTAGGCGTATTACCCGGAGAAGCCGCTTTTTTTGGACCGGGGCGCGAAAGGATATCCGCTATTGTCCCCCCTATTGCCAAAGAACCCACAACGCCGGCAACTGTTTTTATGAAATGTCTTCTCTCCACCGCTTAGATCCTAAACCAATTTTAAGCAATAATATATATCAGAGATGAAACCTATACCTGTCGCGTTCCATATAGGACCGCTGGAAATACATACATACGGGATCGGGCTGGCAATTGCATTCTGGTTCGGATACCGCTACTTTTGCTACAGATTGAGAAAACACGGATACGACGATTCCTGGTTCACCGTCACTTTCGTTGAAATAGTGATTTCGGCCGTGATAGGAGCCAGAATTGTCCACGTTTTGGCTCACACAAGGTACTACTCACAAAACCCTGGGCAGATCGTGGCAATCTGGAACGGAGGCCTTTCCAGTTTCGGAGGACTCCTGGGAGGAATACCCGTCGGGTTTTTGAGCGCAAAAAAACGTTGCAAAAACCTAAAACTTTCCGTGGCGGCAGATCTGATCGCCCCTGTTTTGGTGGAGGCATGGGCGGTGGGAAGGCTTCTGGGCCCGCAACTGATGTACTCGGGAGGAGGAAAACCCACCAATGCCTGGTATGGCATGTACTACGCAGGGGAAGTGGGCAAACGACTTCCGGTGCCGATATTTCAAGCCATCGAATGCACCGCCGTTTTTCTGATCAGCCTTTATGCCGAGAGGTTAATTTCCAAACGCGGCGGGCCCATAGGCGTCGTGGCCTGTACGGCAACCGCATTATGGGGTCTCAGCCGCTATTTTGACGAATCGGTATATCTTCCGCACGACAACGGCACGATCGGAGTCGAGGCGGCGGGTTTGGCCATGTTTTTCGGCGGTCTGCTGCTTGCCGGAATTCTGATGTTCAAAAAAAGACATGCTCCGTCTCCAAACGGAGAAAAGCACTCCGGAGGCATGGCGGATACGGCAAACGTCAATGCCGACACCGGCAAGGACGCCGATATCCCGTTACCGAAATATCCCCGCGGCGATCCTTGGGGCAACAAAGTCGGGCTTCCCGCCGCGACTTAGACCCTTATCCGGTTCTTCGCTCAGATTGCCTTTTGAACACAAAAGGCGGCTCAAAAGAACTCGGCCCGGGCGACGAAAGCCGTCGATAAATTCCATACTATCTCTTGCTTATTCACTGTATGTAATATAGAATATGCCATAAGTGGCAATTCTCTACTTTTTCTCCCGGAAGCCACGCTATAGGCTGCAAAAAGAGGCCCTTTCGCCCTGAGGAGAGCTGATACAAATGCCTAACCTAACCATCCAAGACTTACGCAAAATGTCGGATGAAATTACAATGAAAAAAATTGCCAATATCAAAGAGTGCATACAAAAAGCCCTTGATATCTTGAACCGTAAAGATTACGATACCGAGTCGGTCAAGATAATATTGCAAGACATCCTGCATCATATCGACTGAGGTCGCTTTGATCGGCATTTGTCCGGCACTTTGATAAGCGGAGAGATAAACGACAGGACTTGAGACAGGTTGCGCTATGCTCAAGTACATAGGGCAGAGCGGCTGTATTCCCTACTCTTTAGCTAAAATGACTTTTACAGAGGCTGAAATGACGGCAAACAAATACGGACCGGCGGCAGGTGACGAAGAAAAATGGCAAAGTGAGCTGACCGAAGAGCAATTTCATGTGCTGCGCCAAAAAGGCACCGAAGCGCCGTTCACCGGTAAATATAACGACTTTCACCAAAAAGGACTCTTTCTTTGCGCGGCATGCGGAAACGCGCTCTTTGCCTCGGATGACAAATACGATTCCGGCTCCGGGTGGCCCAGTTTCACAAAACCGGTCAATTCCGAAAATATTGCCACCAATCGGGATTTCTCGCACAATATGGTGAGAACGGAGGCCGTTTGCGCGAAATGCGGATCACACCTCGGACACGTGTTTGACGACGGACCGGAACCGCTGGCGCAGCGGTGGTGCATCAATTCGGTTGCTCTGGAATTTGAGCAAAAAGACGGCTCCGGCCCAAAAGAATAGAAAAATGCTTTTCGCAGGACACAACACGCACATGGTCGACGCGGGGAACGCTTTGCCAGGAAACGCGGATCCGATCATTGTATCAGGCAAACACTGCGTACTCGGCACTCCCGTCATGCCACCTTTCCCCCCGAATTGCGAAACTACGGTGATAGCCATGGGATGCTTCTGGGGTGCGGAAAGAGCCATGTGGCAGTTGGAGGGCGTCTATACGACGGCGGCCGGATACTGCGGCGGATTTACCGAAAATCCCACCTATGAGCAAGTCTGTTCGGGAAAAACCGGACATGCCGAATCCGTCTTGGTGGTATTTGATCCGGAAATACTGAGCTACGGCCAAATTATAAAAACCTTTTACGAGACCCATGACCCCACGCAATATATGGGGCAGGGCAACGACATCGGCACCCAATACCGCTCAGCCCTTTACTGTGACAATCGACAGCAGACGGAAACGGCTTTGAGAATTACCGCCCGCTACCAAAGTATTTTGGAGCGGGCAGGGATGGGCCCGATTGTCACGGAAATCGCCTCACAAAAGAACTTTTATTACGCCGAGGAATACCACCAGCAATACTTGGCCAAAGTTCCCAACGGGTACTGTGGACTGAAATCTACCGGTTTAAAATGTATATAAAGTGTCCTCGCCGCCTCTTTGATATTGAAAATTTTGCAAATCAAACAATTTACATTCGGCGCCTATCGGAAGTTTTCTAAAAAGATACGGTTTGTAATGCACTTTACTGATTTTGATGTGTTAAAATATATACATCACAGTTTTGTTAAATTTTTATCAGCAAATGTTAAGATTTATGCGTCATGGTATTAAGATAAACGCTTACAGAAACGAATATGAAAAGTGACGAAACCGCTTAAAGAGTTTTGGGGTAAATTTGCCTCCGGCCGCATAGGTACTTTTGTTATCAGGATATTCCGTTACAGCACGACCTCTTTGATATGTTTGGGCATCAGTGAAGCCACTATCTTGATACTTACCGCCACCAACTTATTCGGGGCCACCACCGCAGCCCTGATTGCCAATTTTGCCGGAGTCATTCCTTCTTACCTGCTGAGCAGATATTGGATTTGGAAAGAAGCCGACAGAAAAAACACCACAAAACAAATCGTGCTTTACTGGATCATATCGATTATATCCATCGGCATAACAAGCTTTGCAACCGGGTTCATTACCCATCATTCCGACACCACGGGAACCGCACACTTGGAGGTCGTGGGCGGGTCTTTCCTGGGTCTCAACTTTATACTCTGGATCGCCAAATATGTTGCATACCAAAAGATAGTTTTTCGAATAGCCCCCAATGAGGCAGGGTCTGGGCAAAACGGGGATTACCCTGCTTTGTCAGCTGAAAAGCACGCAGAAAAGACGGCCTTCAGCCAAACAGGTAAATTGGATTTCTAAAGCATCCGAAGCTTTATCCTAACCGGTTGCAATCCTTCTTCCGGATATCGAATTGATATGGATTCGCACATAGTGCTCGTCTTCGTCGCTTACCCATGAATTGAATTGCAGTCGGCGTTCGTTCTCGGAAAGGTTGTCGATGGCATTTGTTATATCGCGCCCGACCCCTTCTATCATGATGCTCCATCCGCTGTGGGTGGCATAGTCCAGGGAATCCACTTCAAACGCCACATTATTCAAACCGGAATGCTCAAATTTAGTGCCTATGGTGGTTTTAAACACTATCGCATAATCGTCGAACACGTAATTGACGGGGAAAATAAGCGGACGCCCATCCTCCACAATTCCCAGCCTTCCGACAGACTGGGTTTTCAACAATTCAAAACATTCTTTTTCGTCAATAGTCTGTATGTGAACGTCCCCTGTCATATTTCCTCCGCATCGCGCTAGACCCTATTACAGACTATATAAACTTGGGGCTCCTGTCCCCAGTAAGACTTTGTTTTATATAAATACTGTCAAAAGAAACATTATAAGGCGTAACCATAAATAGGCCAGTGGCGCTGTGCTTTCGCAAGGGGTGAACGGTTTTGTGATGCCAAAAATGTTGAGTAGCTCTCTGCCCAAGATTCATACCACTGCCCCTGCAAAAAATATAAGTTGGCCAATTCGTAATTGTTGATATCAAATTGATCAGTCATTTTAAATAAAATTTCACACGAAGCCTGAGCGTCCGACAACGATCGGTGAGGCGTCTGATTCGTGACACCGTAGTAGCCGCAAAGCGAGGCCAGGTTGCGGCGTCCCTGTCTGTCTTTGGCAAAGTATCTGTCCAAAACCAATATGTCGATGACAGGACCTTTCCACCCGGCTTCATACAGGCTGGTATTTAAAAATTTCTTGCCCAAAAGACTGACTATGCTCAAATCATAGGTAAGATTCATGCCGACCAAAGGTATCCCGTTTCCCGCTAAGTCGAGTAGCTTATCGAATACAGCCCGAATTGCCGCAACCAAGTCCTCACCCCGTTCCACAGCCTCTTCTGTGGTGATGCCGTGGATAGCCGTGGCTTCTTTTGGTATGGGCACACCCGGATTCACAATTTGTTCGCAGGACGATTCCGGCAAACGGTTTTGATACGTGCAAAAAGCGTAGCTTACGGGTAAAGCCGTCTTGATGTCAAGACCCGTTGTTTCCAAATCAAAAGCAACGACTTCTCCGTATGACCACATTTTATCTACCGATATTTCCTGTTGGCACCCATAAGACAGACACTGCTGTATATGCTTGTTTCCGTCTTCCAGAACAGCTCTCAAACCCATACTATCGACATCTCCTTCTTTCATCACGGAATCCCGGCTTTTGATTTTGGTATTGACAACCCAAATTCGCCGGACTTCCAAGCTAAATAACATTGATGTTATTTTCACATACGGCTATAACAGGAAGCAGACAAGAGAATTTTTTACGCTTTGGCGTCGCTCAAAACCTCCCTGTTGCCTCAAAAAACTACCGGGGCAGATTCGGCATCACCGAAAGATCCCTCTAATTTTTAGTGGCTATAATGGTATTATGTGGTGGAATAAGAGGGCCGTCGGTTTACACTGTACGCTTCTTATTGTTTTGCCCATCTTTTCCTTTATGGCGTATTGGCAACTGAGCAGAGCCCTGGGAGGAAACAGCCTGAGTTGGGTTTATACCTTTGAATGGCCGTTTTTCGGATTCTACGCCATTGTTTTGTGGTGGAAACTTATTCACGAGAACGAAGAAAAGAAAACCGGACTGCGGTTTTCCAGAAAACACGCCGCGGACAACGACTCGGACAAAGAAAAAGATCTGGAAGAACAGACTGCGGCATACAACAGTTACTTATCTTCTTTGTACCAAAGCGGGGAACAAAACCGCTTAAAAACATGATGCGGATTTTGACCGGACGGACGAAAACATATCTGCTAGATTGTGCCGATGGGACTAATTATTCGCGTTCTGGTTAAGATTTTGGTCAAAATAAAAAGACAAAAGAAGGCCAAAAAAACCTCATAAAAAGATCTGTATTTCTCGATACCCAGCCGGCAACGATGTTGCCGGCCAAAGCGTCGTCACCAGGCAACCGAGCTTGCCCGTATCGACATCTTTTAAACCATTTATTTTTAGAAATTTCCGATAACTTTGTGTTTTTGTTTTTTACGGCCATAGGGCTATAGAATAAAAGTTATGACAGACGGCGACAATGTTAGCGAACATCAAGAAAACGCATCGGGAACCAAAACAATTTACCGTCAGGTAAAATTCGTTCCCGATAGAACAGCCGTAACGTTACTCTTAATTCGGCACGGCGAATCGGCAATAGCCGATATGGAAAACCCGTTTCCCCTGACAGAAGGCCGCAGCGACCCATCTCTGTCACCGATCGGCATTCTGCAAGCCCAGGCTTTGGCTTCCAGATTGGCCGGTTACCGGTTGGACGACATCTACGTGACGCAGCTGAAGCGTACCCAAGAAACAGCCGCTCCATTGTGCAGCGCCATCGGAAAAACGTGGACCGTAGAAGAAGATTTGGTGGAGATATTTATGGGGGAATGGGAAGGCGGCATTTACCGCAAGCACATGACGGAAGGGCATCCCGTCGCCCAAAGGATTCTGGCCGAACAGCGTTTTGACGTTATTCCGGGCGGAGAATCAAATCATTCCGTAACTTCGAGGGCAGTCGCTGCCATTCAAAAAATTACGGTATCGCATCCCGGCAAAACTCTGGCCATATTTACACACAGCGTTGTGATAGCCAATGTGCTTGCTTTTGTCACCCGCTCGGAACCGTTTGCCTTCCTGGGCAACGACAACGCCTCCGTATCCGAAATTGTGGTTGCCGACGGGAAATGGTATCTGAGAAGATTTAACGATACGGCCCACCTGGAGCACATCAAGCACCTATAAAATGCCGTCCGGCTCAAAAGTCCCCTTTCCTTGTCCGTTTGGCTGTGATTGATCAAAATCTGTTTTTTTCTCGGGTATTTCAACCCAAAAGTGCGTACCCACGCCGTCCACAGAGTTCACCCCCGTTTTGCCGCGATGCACTTCCACAATCGAGGCGACTATCGCCAAACCCAATCCCGTGCCGCCTCTGTCTCTGTTTCTGGAAGAATCGGCCTTATAAAAACGTTCAAATACTTTTTCCAGGTGCTCCCGGGGAATACCAGGCCCTTCGTCTATCACTTCGAAGATACCGCCGGCTCCCGAGTTTTTGACATTAATGTGTATGGCTGCCGAGCTCGGGGTATGGACTATCGCGTTTCTGACTAAATTGACGGCGACCTGTCTGAGACTTGCTTCGTCCCCGTACACATTAACGGAACCTTCCGATTGAAAAGTAATTTCTCTGTCCGGATCCATAGCCTGGGCGTCGATGGCCGCGTCTGCCGCTATTTGGTTCAAATCCACCGTTTCGAAGTGATAGACGTGTCCTTGATCCAGTCTGGCCAGCAACAGCAGATCTTCCACCAGCTCGGCCATGCGCTTGGCTTCGCTTTCAATCCTGAGCATCGACCTTTCCAGGTCTTCCGGATGTTTATTGGCTCCTCTCCGGAAAAGCTCGGCATAGCCCCTGATGGAAGTGAGCGGGGTTCTGAGCTCGTGGGAAGCATCCGCCAAAAATTGCCTCAGTCTGTTTTCAGAAGATTGTTGTTCGTTAAAAGAGTGCTCTATTTGGCTGAGCATAGTATTTAAAGATATGCCGAGACGGCCGAGTTCCGTGTTGGGTTCCGCCACCGTGACCCTCTGCGAAAGGTCTCCTTTTGCTATGGCATCCGCCGTTTTTTCTATCTTCTCGAGAGGCTTCATCCCTATTCTCACCAATATATAGCTGAGCAGTGCCAAGACCACCAGGACACTTATGCCGACAGCCAAATCAAAAAGTTTCAGGTGTCGCAAAGTGTCATAAAAAGGATTGAGCGGAATGGCAATAACTTCCACCCCCGCCACTTCTTGGGTAAAGCCGTTGATGGCCGGTATGGCCATCACCCTGTAAGCGCTTACGGCACCGTGCCCGCCTTTTGCCGGAGCCGAAAAAACCTGTACGTCGTTGGGGGAATTAAACTGCTGGATGACTCTCTTGACCACCGACAAAGGCACAATGGGGCCGGGGCCGTCGGCAACGGGAAAAGCGCTGATCACCGCACCGCTGATATCTATGACTTCACCGTAGGTGCCGGTGGGAGCCGCGCTCAAATTGGGGGATTTGAAACCTCCGTCGCCGAAGTAACGCTCCACGGGCAGTTTGGCGGCAGCGAGCTGTTCGTCAACCTGTCTTGTCAAAAAAGATTCTGTTTGCGAATAAACTATAACGTCGGCCACCGACAAACCGACGGTCGTTATAAGAACCAGTCCGATCAAGAGGCGGGTCCTTAAAGAAAATTTCCCCGGTCTCAGTTTTGCTCTCAAAAGGCTTTTTGATCCGGTTATCCGCTCACGGGAAAACGGCTCTTCTTCTCGGTTGTGATCCTGAAATAAAGACGGGACTTGTGTTTCGGCTTCTTCTCGGTTGTCTTTAAACTGGTTTTTTTGCTTCATAATAGTCTTGTGAACTTGGTGCCCTGAGGCTGTAACCGGCTCCTCGCAGAGTATGGATCAGAGGGGGGCCATGTGAATCCACTTTTTTGCGGAGATAACTTATATAGGTCTCAACGACGTTTGCATCTCCTTCGAAATCATACTCCCACACGTAATCAAGTATCTGCGCTTTGGACAACACCCTCCTGGGGTTCAGCATTAAATATCTGAGCAGCTTAAATTCCGTGGGAGTCAACTCGATCGGTCTGTCCCCTCTGTAAACTTCTCTTGTCTCTTCGTCAAGTTCCAAATCGTAAAACGTAAGCTTTGCTTTGCTGTTGGAAGAGTCATTGGTCCTGCGTAAAATTGCCCTTAGGCGCGCCACCAATTCCTCTATGCTGAATGGCTTTGTTACATAGTCGTCTCCGCCCAAGGTGAGCCCTCTGACCTTGTCTTCGGTGGTATCGCGGGCCGTCAAAAACAATATGGGTACTTTATAACCTTCCAATCTCAGCCGCCTGGCCACTTCGAAACCGTCCAGATCCGGCAACATGACATCCAGCAGCATCAGGTGCGGTCTGCTTTTGAGGGCTGCCGTCAAAGCCTCTCTGCCCGTATAAGCCGTTGTCACTTCAAAGCCTTCATAGTGTAAAGCCGTGGCAACCAAGTCGGCTATATTTCTTTCATCATCAACCACCAAAACACGATTAGTATCCACATTGATAATAATCTAGTATTAAGCTGTGAGTAAGCTGTGAAAAAACTGACAAAGTGTATAGGAACTTTGTCTGCCATGCAAAGACCTGCGGGAATAAATTGCAGAGTTTTTTGGTTATCGCATTCATGTATACAATAGCAAAAGAGAGTAGCCGGTTTCTTGTTTCGTCTTCCAGAGAAATAGCGGCTCCCAGGCATATAATTTTTGAGATTCTGACGGATCCAACCAAACACCCTATTTTAGACGGCGAGACGACGGTAAAAAGTTTCATTTCCGGCGAACGGTTGCGACTGGGAACAAAATTCTCCATGTCAATGAAAATGTGGGCACCGTACCACATAACCAATACTGTAGTCGAATATGAAGAAAACTCCCTCATCGCTTGGCGTCACTTTTTTGGCCACAGGTGGAGATACCGGCTGGAAGAGATAGACGAACAGCATACGCTTGTCATAGAAACTTTTGATTACTCCACCGCCAAATCGCCGTTCGGTATCAAACTTATGGGGTTTCCCGAGAAGAACCTGGAAAACATCCGACGGACTTTAGAAAGACTGGCTGCACTCGCGGAGAACTCGGTCTCCCAATAAAAGTCTTGGGCGAATCAAATCGGATGCAAAAAATTATTTGCGCCCAAAACAATTAAAGTTCCTTTTCGGACTCTATACTCATATTGTTGGGTGTAACACCACGCAATTTATGATTGATAAACGGATGCCATGCCCGAAACAACGGAGTTTACCCTTAAAAAAAGCAAGCGGGCCAAACATATACGCCTCACCATAAGCAGCACCGGTCAATTGGTAATAGTCGTACCCTACACGTTTAATTTGGATTATCTGCCGACAATTTTGGAAAGAAAAAAGTCCTGGATCGAAAAATCCTTGCGTGACTTCCGGCAACAGGACAGAGAGGCTTTATCCGGCCGGACAATCCCGGAAACCATAGAACTAAAGGCAATCGATACCGTGATCCGGGTAGAAATAGCGGAGACCGCAGATCCTTTTTTGTCATATTTAGAGACCCAAAACCGCCTTTTCCCGCTAACCGCAAAACCTCAAGACAGCTCCTCTTCGCCTCACGGCCGGCCGGCCACCGGACATAAAATAAAAGTCAAAGAATTGCCGGACAATATCTTATTAATTACCGCATCGGATACTGCCTCGGAAGAGATCTTGGCAAAAATCAACTCCTGGCTGGCCGCAAAAGCCAGACACATATTGGTTCCCTGGCTGCTTGCCTTGGCTGACGAACGAGGTATCGACGTAAAATCTGTTTCCATTCGCTCGCAACAGACACGGTGGGGAAGTTGCAGTACTTCTGGTAGAATTAGTCTAAATAAAACTCTGTTATTTTTACCTCCTGTATTGGTAAATCATATTATGTTACATGAATTATGTCATTTAAAAGAAATGAATCACTCAAAACGGTTTTGGGATTTGCTGGAGCAGGAAGACAAAAATACGCAGCTGGCAAAATCTCAATTAAAAAAGGGGTGGCAACTCGTACCTTACTGGGCCATAGGCAGTCCTTATGGCGGGTAGACTTTTTTGCCTATTTTTGAGATGTTATTAATGCTATCGTATGACATTGCTTATATTTACCGGCCCGACCGCCGAAAAGCCCCACTTTTTATTATCATAGATAGCGCCATGGAGAAACCAAATGACTGACAGTAACGCATCCGGTCACAGCGAGTCCGACTTCGGTTTTTTAAGCAATGCAGCCGTTGAATCACCGACCCTTGGCGACGAGCCGCTTGTTCGGCAGAGCACTCCGGAAAACACCCGGTCAAACAAAAGGTCGGCCCCCGCAAAAAAGCAAAAGCGCCTCAAAAGATTGCTGACGGAATGGGTAATAGTTATTTTCGTGGCAGCCACAGTTGCTTTTTTGACCAGGACTTTTGTGCTGCAGACGTTTTTTATACCATCCGGGTCAATGACACCGACTTTACAGGTCGGGGACCGTATTTTGGTCAACAAAATTTACGGGACCATCCATACGGGCGACATAGTGGTTTTCAGAAGAGCCTCAGGCGACCCTCAGGTACAGTATCAGGACTTGGTGAAAAGAGTGATCGGTTTGCCGGGACAAAAAGTAATCTGGGATGGGAATAACATATTGATCAACGGAAAGCCGTTGCCTCAGCCGTGGCTGCCCACCCTGACCGGCATATGCGCCACCGTTCCCCATACTTCGGGATCTCTTGTGGTTCCCAAAAACGAATATTTCGTCATGGGCGACTGCCGGGGCGACTCTTACGATTCCCGTTACTGGGGGCCGGTTCCAAAGTCCCATATCGTAGGTAAAGTGGTTGCCATAATTTGGCGACACGGCTCTCCTTATTTTCACTGGTTTTAAGATTTTTTATTGCCTGCAATTGCAAAATCTGTAAAAAATGGCAAACTTGTATCAGGGAAGGAGAAAATGATGCCCAGAAGTACATCACAGTACAGAACCTCCGGCAGCTTACTCAAAATATTCTCGGCGATCATTGTACTCGGAGCTGCAGGTTTTATAGCCGTTGCCGTACTGACCAAACACGGCTCATCCGCGGCAAGTAAGCAGTCGGGAACAGCGACAACGTCAAGCGGCGGCCTCATAACGGCAACCACATTACCCCGCACGAGACATCATGCCGGCGGCAAAAGTGTCGGCAAAAATCACAACGGCTCTAAAAGCGGAACGCCGAAGAGTAAAAAAGTACTCTCCCAAAAGGGAAGCTCTCCAAAAGTGACCGGTAACAAATTGTACGTTTTGTCAGCCAACCCCACAGCCGGTTCCGTCGGTGTCAACCCATTGGCACCCATTGAAATCACTTTTTCACAGCCCCTCTCGCCCGCCTCGGGAACTCCTACCGTTACACCGGCAACGGCCGGCTCTTGGAAAATCAACGGCAACAAAGCTGTCTTTACCCCCACCGTACCGTTTATACCTTTAAGCGACATCACGGTATCCGTCAAAAACGGCCTGACCCCCATTCTGTCCTCGACGGGAAACAGTCTTTCGTCCAACTTTACTCTTTCCTTTAAAATCAAAACAGGTTCCGTCATGCGCATACAGGAGTTATTGTCGCTTCTCCGCTATTCCCCGTTGTCTTTTGCCTACAACGGTACCCCCGTAAACCCGACGGACGAAACCGCTCAAATAAAAGCTTTCTACAATCCCCCGGCAGGGAAATTTACGTGGAACCAGACCACGTGGCCGTCCGAACTCATGCAATTGTGGCAACCGGACAATTATAACGTCATGACCAGAGGTTTGGTAATGGAGTTTCAAGCCGATCACAGTTTATTGGTAAACGGAAAGTTGACTGCCGGCCTCTTCAACGACCTTCTCCAGGCCATGATCAATAACGATGTTAATACCGGGGGCTATAACTACGCTTTGGTAAATAAAACTCCTCCGGAAAATCTTACCGTTTACCACAACGGAAAAGCCGTAATCACCACTCAAGCCAATACCGGCATAGCGGCCGATCCCACTATCGACGGCACGTATCCGGTATTTGCCAAGTACAGATACCAGGTTATGCACGGTACAAATCCCAATGGATCACATTACTCCGACCCGGTCCAATTCGTTTCCTATTTCGACGGGGGAGAAGCCGTGCATTACATGCCGCGGGCATATTACGGAATTCCGCAAAGCTTGGGCTGCGTGGAATTGCCGTTTTCTACGGCGTCACAGGTTTGGCCGTGGCTTGCCTACGGAACACTGGTGACCATTATCAACTGACTCTGCGTCAAAATTATATTTTCGCTATATTGCCAAACCGCGCATGGTTGGGAGCGAAGGAAAGCTCCACGACACCCGTCGGGCCGTTTCTGTGTTTGGCTATGATAACCTCCGCCGTGCCTTTATCGACCGAGTCGGCATGATACACTTCATCGCGATAGATAAACATCACGACATCGGCATCCTGCTCGATTGCGCCGGATTCCCTCAGGTCGGACAACATGGGACGTTTGTCGGTTCTCGCTTCCAAGTTTCTTGAAAGCTGACTCAAAGCCACTACCGGAATATTTAGCTCACGGGCCAATATCTTCAAGCCTCTGCTGATCTCGGATATTTCCACTTGCCTGTTTTCTGCGTTATTTCTCCCCGTCATCAACTGCAGGTAGTCGACTATCACCAGCGAAAGATCCGTCCTTGATTTGATTCTTCTGGCCTTTGCCCTGATATCCATTATCGTCACATTGGGGTTGTCGTCTATATACAGCGGGGCGTCGCTCAAGCGTCCTATCGCCTGATTAATTTTTCCGAAATCGTCTTGCGTTAAACGCCCGCTTCGCATTCGGCCCGCATCAACCCTTGCTTCGGCGGCCAGCACTCTCTGTGCTATTTCCAAATGACTCATTTCCAGCGAAAAAAACAAAACCTTTTCGCCGTGTATGGCTGCATGGGCGGCTATGCCGAGCGCAAAAGCCGTTTTGCCCATAGAGGGCCTCGCTCCGACAACAACCAAGTTGGAGGACTGTAAACCGGCCAAATGCTCATCCAAATCGACATAACCGCTCGGTATGCCGGTAATGCCTTCGGTCCTGCCGGCCAATTCTTCCAGCCTGTCCAAACTGCGGCTCAGCAGTTCGTTTAAGTCGACTATCGTATCCGTTGAACGCCTCTCGGCCACGTTAAAAACCAACGATTCGGCTTTGTCAAGCGCTTCCGTCACGTCGGTGGGCAGGCTGTAGCCTATATCGGCAATTTCATTGGCCACGCCTATAAGCTTCCGCAACAAAGCGTTCTCTTCTACAATTTTGGCGTAATAAGGTGCCGAAGAAATGGCCGGCACCGCCGCCTGTAAGGAGATGACCTCGGCTTGTCCTCCGGCTTCTTCCAATAAATTATTGCGCCGCAACTCTTCCGCAACCGTTATGGCGTCAGCCGGATCTCCTTTGGCATAAAGGGATGTGATGGCTTCAAAAACAAGTTTGTGAGAAGGCTTGTAGAAATCGGATGCGCCACACATTTCCAATGCGGCCGCCGTTGCGTCCCTCGACAACAGCATTGCCCCCAGAAGAGACTCTTCCGCATCCAAGTTATACGGCGGAATCCTTGGCGCAGCAGGATCGGATTTTCCCATGTCATCGGATCTCATTGGAGATTCCTTATATGATTGAGGCATAGAGATAATCTTATAGGCCTTTGGGCTTCCGAAAATGGGTTCAAAGGCCTATTAATTATTCCCCGTACGAAGAACCGGAGTTCTTTGCCTATAAAGTGAACAGAGGAGCCTCTTTGCTCTATAAATTTTATGACAGGAACAAAACTTTATTCCGACTCCACGTTGACCGTAATCGGGAATTCCACGTCTGTGTGGAGACGTACCGTTATCCGATGTGTCCCCAACGACTTGATCGGCTCCGAAGGGAGCACTTTATGCCTGTCGATGTCTATGCCTGTCTGCTGTAAAACAGCCTGCAGGATATCGTGGTGCGTAACCGATCCGAACAAACGCCCTTCCGTACCGGAACGCGCCTGTATCGCGATTATTTTCGGCACCAATTGCTGGGCAACGACTTCCGCCGCTTCCCTGTCTTTGTGATCCTTCAAATCCCTGCTTTTCCGCATGGCGGCTGCCTGTGCGGTAATGCCTGCGGTGGCCTTTAAAGCGGTCTTATGAGGCAACAAATAATTTCTGGCATATCCGTCGGGAACATCCACGATATCCCCGCGCTTGCCGATACCCGACATGTCTTTACGCAAAACTACTTTCATTCTTCATCACCCGCGGAATCAGCTTCGGCCGTAACCAAAGTCAACAACTCTTCCATTTCTCCTTCGGCTTCTTCATTTTCTGCCGGAGCCCATCTGTCAACGTTTTCTTCTCTCGAAGGCCTGTTGCCGGAACGTTCGTTGGTCGTTCGCTGCGTATAAGGCAGCAGGGCCAACTCCCTGGAAAGCTTGATCGCCATTGCCACGTCGCGTTGGTGCTGGGTACAGTTTCCCGAAACGCGCCTGGAACGTATTTTCCCTCTGTCTGATATAAACTTGCGCAACACATTAACCGCTTTGTAGTCTATGTGGTTGATGTCCCCCCGGCAGAAGGCACAAACCTTTTTGCGGATTTTACGGGTACTTTCTTTTGGTGCCCGCTTCGTAGCCGTACTGCTACGGTCTCTGTCATTATTTCTTGCCACTTTTAAAACGGCTCCTCTTCTTCAGTGTAAGGCGGGGGTTCGGACTCAGGCCTGTACTTACTTTCCGCTTGTCCGGCGGAGGCATAGTCCCCTCCCGTACCCCTTCTTTCATTTCTAACAATTTGGCAGGTTGCCCAACGTAAACTCGGTCCGAGTTCATCGGCTATAACCTCCACCCTTGATCGCTTTTCTCCCTCGGGTGTCTCCCAGCTGCGCTGCTCAAGTCTGCCTGTCACAATCACTCGCGCACCCCTGGAAAGTGTTTCGCTGACGTTTTCCGCCATTTCACGCCAGCAAACAATGTCGAAAAAAGACGCTGCTTCTTCCCACTCCTGTGTCTGGCGGTTTTGCCAACGTCTGTTGACCGCCAAACCAAAGGTTGCCGTAGCCTGACCGTTTGGGGTAAATCTAAGTTCCGGATCCCTCGTAACGTTACCGACCAAAACAACAGTGTTACCGTTTGTCATTGCAACCCCTTTGCTTTCTTATGTTTGTTTAGCTGTTGGACGTTTCCGGGGCTTTTTTACCCCTGGCTTTAGTCTGTAAGCTTTTGTTTTCCGGCTGTTTTACTATTCTGTGACGAATAACCGCATCGGAAAGACCGAGCATTCTGTCTACTTCCGCTACCAATGGCGGGTCAGCCGTAAACTCGATGAAAACGTAAACACCTTCTGTTTGGTGGTTGATTTCGTAAGCGAACTGCTTGCGTCCCCAAGTATCGATGTGGCCTGTCGTGCCACCTTTTTCTTTTATCAGTTCTGAGATACGATCAATGAAGGCTTTTACTTCATCCTCGCTTAACGATACGTTAAAAATAGTTGCAATTTCGTAAGGCCGCACTGGGCATTCCTCCTCTGGACCCTTAAACATTTAAGGGACCCCTTTTTATCGGGGCAGGTTAAACTTTAGGGACATTATAGCTTGAATTTATGTTGGCTGACTAAAAACATACAAAAACGTACACGTAATATTTAGCAGGAATTTATAGGTTCTGCATACCGTTTAACAATACGACTGAGACGATGCCCTCAAGATTTACGGGGCAGTCTCTTTTTATGTTTCAACGCGGCGCCTTCAAAAGTTCGCATGAGGAAATTCCAATTACAGCAGGTGCAGACTTCGACTTCATAAAAACTTGCATCGGGCCTTTTGTTCATCATGGACAACAGCTCAAAACCGGGAGCCAAGGGTTTACCGTTGCGGGGCAGCTGTGAGCCGAATACAAAGTAGACCAAAACCAACGTAGCATCCTTGCAAATAGGGCAACCGTCGTCCGTCGCCTGTCCTATATTGCTTGCCACTCTCAATAACTCCGGCTGAGCGTCACAGATATCGGCCTGAGCCACCCTCCCTTTTTCAAAGTCGCGTATCAGAATTTCTCTGGTCAACCTGTATTCGATCCAGGAAGCATTCGCGGCCGCTGCTTTGTCCGTAAATGACTTGCCGGATGCTTTTTCCATATCTAAAAAGGGTACCTGAGATTTTGCCTAAAACGGTCATCATCAAATAAAAATCTTGGAAACCTTGTCCGTCGGCAAAATCCGCAATCCGGGGTTTATTAATTTAATTTTTAGATATATCGATACGATATGTTGTCAAGACAGAATTTACGCTATACTGGTCACCATGATCGAGCTTGCCATACTTGGACTCCTGAAAGAAGGACCCATGCACGGTTATGATCTGAGAAAGCGTTTAAAAAATGACTTCGGGCCTCTGGCAAATATCTCCTACGGCTCTTTATACCCTGCCCTGGAAAGGCTGGAAAAAGCCGGTGCCATTACCCAGGTCGGACGTACCGGTCAAAATATAACGGCTCCGGTTTTCACAACCGGATCTTTGGAAGGCGAAAGAGCTTCCTTTATGGCAAAAAGGGCCACGGCTAAAGCCGTAGCCGCCATCAGCGGTCACAGCACGAGGGCAAAAAAGGTCTTCACCATAACGGAAAAGGGTGACTTATTGTTCGAAGAGTTGCTCGAGGATCCGGTCAGCCGTGACGATCCGAGGGGATTTAATTTGCGTTTGGGATTTGCCAAACACCTGAGTCCGACCGCCCGAATCAGAATGCTTGAACGCAGACGCCTGCAATTGATAGACAGGTTTGAAACCAGCAAGAAGAGCCTGGGCCAACCCCATCGCTTATTGGACGAATACGAACTTGCCATCGCAAAACACTCTTTGGAAATTGTGGCATTGGATCTTCAGTGGGTTGAATCTCTGCTGGAAAAAGAAAACCTGCGGAATACCTCAAATTCGAACCCGGTCGGCAAAAGCAACACCGCTCCCGGTGAAACCGCACCTATTGAAGATATCCGAGCCGCCGACAAAGTTGTCAGTGTAAAAAAAGTAAATCAAGAAGCATCTTTTCACCCGCAGGTAGAAACACCTGTTTAAAGGAGCACCAAGAAAGGAAAGCATGGAAACAAACCAGAAAAAAATAAAGGTTGCGATAGCCGGTGTCGGAAACTGCGCCAGCGCACTCATCCAGGGGGTTCACTACTACCAGAACGCCAACGCCGACGAGCAAGTACCGGGTCTTATGAATGTGGTATTGGGCAATTACCACGTCTCCGACATTGAATTCGTCGCCGCTTTTGATGTCGATTCGACAAAAGTAGGCGTGGATCTCTCGAAAGCCATCTCTGCCGGTGAAAACAACACTATTCGCTTCAGTGACGTACCGGAACTGTCGGTGGACGTCAAGAGGGGACCCACCCTGGACGGTTTGGGCAAGTACTACTCACAAACGATTGAGGAGTCTCCGGTGGAGCCCGTCGATGTGGCCGAAGTTTTGCGAGAAACACAGGCGGACGTATTGGTGGCATACCTGCCCGTCGGTTCCGAAAACGCACAAAAGTATTACGCCCAGGCTGCCTTGGACGCAAAAGTTGCTTTTGTAAATGCGATACCGGTGTTTATAGCAAGCGACCCGGTTTGGGCAAAGAAATTTACCGACGCCAATGTCCCGATCATAGGGGACGACATCAAAAGCCAAGTGGGTGCCACTATCCTTCACAGAATTTTGGCAAGACTCTTTGAAGACCGCGGTACGGTGCTGGACCGCACTTACCAGCTGAACGTGGGCGGCAATATGGACTTCATGAATATGCTGGAAAGAGAGCGTTTGGAGTCCAAGAAAATATCCAAGACTCAGGCCGTCACCAGCCAGGTGGATCACGAACTGAAAGCCAAAGATGTTCACATCGGTCCTTCGGATCACGTGCCTTGGCTGGAAGACAGAAAATGGGCTTACATCAGAATGGAGGGACGCAACTTCGGCGACGTGCCTCTGAATGTGGAAGTCAAGCTCGAAGTATGGGACTCTCCGAACTCAGCCGGAGTTATTATAGATGCCGTACGCTGCGCAAAAATAGCTTTGGACAGAAAAATAGGCGGTCCGCTCACCGGCCCTTCCGCTTATTTTATGAAATCTCCGCCCGTACAGTACCACGACGACATAGCGAGACAAATGGTTCAGGATTTCGCCAACGGCACAGACTGAATTGCCGTAACGGCGGGGCGGGAACACTGATAAAGGTTCCCGCCCCGTTTTTTTGAAACCGTCTACTTCCCGGTCGTCTGATTGAGTAGATACCAGCTTTTCAACCTGGCTCTTACCTCATCTTTGCCAAGAATTCCTTCGTCCAAACGTATCTCCAACAAATAAGACAGGGCTTTGCCCACCATGGGACCGGGGGTAAGATTCAACTCTGCCATCACTTCCAAACCGTCCAATTCCGGTCTGATGGCATCCAATTCTTCCTTGGCTCTCAACTCTTTATAGCGTTCTTCAAACCCGTCGATACTGGCCATGAGCGCGTCCGCTTTGGCTTTGTTGCGGGTTGTACAGTCAGCTCTGGTCAGTGCATTGAGTTTTTCCAACAGGTCGCCGGCGTCGCGTGCATACCTGCGGATTGCCGACTCCGTCCAACCCATTTTATAGGTATGAAATCTCAGATGCAGGGCTATCAGCTTATAGACCTGTTCGATCTGATCACCGGAATATCTAAGGGCTTCCAGACGCTTCCTGGCCATTTTTGCCCCGACGATATCGTGATGATGGAAACTGACTCCGCTTTTCGAAATAGACCTGGTTTTCGGTTTGCCTATATCGTGAAGCAGTGCCGCCATCCGTAAAATTAAATCCGGAGGGGTTTTCGCCACAACGGCAACAGTGTGTTCCAACACGTCTTTGTGTCTGTGAATGGGATCCTGCTCCAAAGACAAAGCCGGCAATTCGGGCAGGAAAACTTCCGCCAATTTGTTGTTCAACAAAAACCAAAGCCCGGATTGCGGCTCCGGCAACATGAGAAGCAGGTTGAATTCGTCCCTTATCCTTTCGGCGGAAACTATCTTGAGCCTTTCGCTCATGCTTTGTACCGCCTCGAGAAGATCGGGAACCGGAGTCAGGTTATAACCGCAGGAAAATCTGGCGGCGCGTAACATCCGCAGCGGGTCGTCGGAAAAAGATTCTCTGGGCTCAATGGGAGTTTTCAGTATCTTGTTCTGCAATAAGTCTTCCAGCCCGCCGAAAGGATCTATAAGTTTTATTTCCGGCAATTTGATGGCCATGGCATTGACCGTAAAGTCGCGCCTGGCCAAATCCTTTTCTATGTCCTTGCCGAATACCACCTCGGGATGACGGGAAAGCGAAGAGTAGGCATCGCTGCGGTGAGTGGTTATCTCGAACTTCTGACCGTTGTAAAGAGCGCCTATGGTACCAAACTGTTTGCCCTGTGCCCAAGTGGCATCGGCAAACCTGCTCAAAATCTTCTCTGTCTCATCCGGTTTGGCATCGGTGGTCAGGTCGATATCTATTATTGAAGAACCCTCTTTATAGGGACGGGGAACAAAGCCGTCCCTGACGGAACCGCCCACGATATAGATGTCGTAGCCGGCTGTGCTGAATTGTTCAGCCAAGAACAGTGTTTTATTGATAACCGATTCAAAATTTTTAGGGATCACATTCACAAAAGTACCTAAACATTAAAATAATGCCGGCAGTTGCCGCAACGCCGCCAATTCACTCTATAACCTGAGAATCCGATCATATCGAAGTTTGGGGCTGCGGTTCCGCCTGTTTTGCAAGAGAGAACAATTTAGCGGCCCGTGCCGGCGGGCAGACGGCAAAGAGGGTATTTACAAATTGGCAATATGGGCAAAGCGCTCTCATTTTTGAGATATTGTTTTTTAGTGTCTCGTTTACCGCCTAAAGACTTTGCTTTTACAAAAAGGTCCTCTCCGGTTTTTACCCGCATCAAATGCCGCTTCTGCGGTGGGACAAGTATAAAAACGCTGCTTCTGTCCTTTTCGATACTTACTATCTCGATCCTCGCCGTGTTCCCCGACTCAGTCGGTGCCGCAACGTTGCCGCCGCAAAACCGTTCCGGGGTTCTCGGCACAACTTTGATCTTGTCAAACCAAACAGAATGGATCAAGCGGAGCGGACAGGCTTTTACAATAAGTCTTTCGATATCTTCGTCTTTGCCGGAAAAGAGTCTGGGTCTCCAGTTTTTATTCTATTCCAAACTGACATCCCGTTACACATACAACGCCTCCGCTGACAACCAAGAGGAGAGCCAAAACATAATTGACACGTCGCAGGTCATACCGATTACCCGGCTCAGAACTAAGACGCTTGCAAAAAACCGGTTTCGGACAAACATAAGCTTTCCCATATCGCTTTTGAACAGCAGACCGGGTCATAAAATAACCCCCACTTTATACCTGTCCTGCAACCAAAGTGCCTGTGACGGAGTGTATCCCTTACAGGTTAATTTAATCGACATCCCGACAGACAAACAATTGAGTGTCTTTACAACTCATATCATTTACACTGTATTTGAAAACGGAAATTTACCCTTGGAAGTGGGTTTGATAATCCCCATAGGCGAGAACAATTATATTAAGCCGGGCGGAACAATCGATGTCCCGCAACCGTCAATATCGTCACTTAAGTCGCTCCTCTCGCTTCTGACGGCGTACAAAAAAGTCCCCATTACTCTCAACATAAGCCCCCAGTTGGTATATGCCCTGGAGACCGATACGCAAAAAAGTGCAAAAAATATCATTTCTGAAATCCGTCACTTAATCGGTATCAAATTCAAACTAAAAGACCTGCAGGTCTTGGGACAGGCTTTTTCCAATGTAAGTGCAACGCAATTGGTTAATGCCGGATTGGGTTCCCAGTTGGGAACTCAATTCCAATACGGAATATCCACATATGCAAATTATTTAAAAATCAAAACCAGAGCAAGTCCTTATCTGTCCCCCACGGACTTATCGGCAAAAGCTTTTTCTTTATTGACAGACAACCATGTAAATCGGATGATTTTACCGGAAAACAATATTTTATTGCACTACATTACTACAATTACTGCCCCTTTGCGCATACCTCTCAATAGCGCTGCCCCTTCAAATAAAAGCTCCGCAAAAACTCCCGAAGTGCTGCTGACGGACCAAGGACTCGCCGGCATGTTTATGGACAACAACAGTGATCCCAGGCTGGAAGCGAGCACAATCTTGGGTGAACTTGCACAGATATACTTTGACGCGCCGGACGCTCTCAACAACAGATGCATTATCGTCAACCCGTCTTCTTGGGGCGGGAAGTACCTTATGAAACCCCTCTTGGCCGGATTGTTTTCTTCCAACATTTTGCGGTCAAAAACGATCAATCAAATTTTCGCAACGGTACGGACGGGAACAAACGGCTCTCCCGCACAAGCCAAACTGAGCGGCTACTCCGGCAACCGCTCAGGCAACAAAAAATCACGCGGCAGCGAACGCTCCGGCCTCGACAAAAGCGCTCAATACCTTCGGGATCTGGAATCGATTTTGGGTACAAAAACGGCTTTGGCTCAGTCGCAGAACTTGCTGGCGACTGCTGCCGTTTTGGAAGGAGAAACGAACGGCCTGTCTCCGGCGAAGAGGAGCGCCTACTTTCTGACCCCTTATCAAGTAATTAAAAAAATTGAACCGAAGCTGTCGCTGACCGGAAATAAATCGATAACCCTTACCTCCTCAACCGGAAAAGTCCCCATAACGATCGGCTCTGATTATCAAATTCCCATTAACGTAATTCTTGACGTAAGTTCCAGCGAAGTGATAGTCCAAACCAAACCGAAATTTCTCTCGCTCCGGCATCTGCAACCTGTTTACTTTCAAGTGACGACGAGAACATCCGGCAGATTCATACTAAAAGTACAAGTCTTTTCTCCAAAAGGCCATTTGTTGTTGTTGACTGAGGACTATGTGGTGTCCTCAACCGCCATTTCGCTGCAGGCAATACTGTTGACGGCGCTTGCTCTGCTCATATTGATTGTTTGGTGGGTAAAGTCTTTCATCAAATCGAGAAGCAATAAACTTCGCGCCGGCGGCAATCGATAGCATGACGGATACAACCAAACCGCCCAATAAAAACTCCCGCAGCAACACCGTAAGCATCATATCCGGGGAAAAGCGCAAATCCCAGCTGAACAGGGCTTCATTAAAGACTGCCGGCGGTACCATGTTGTCACGCTTGACGGGGCTGCTCAGATTAATTATTTTGGCATACGCCATCGGCGGCTCCAGGTTGGCGGACGCCTTTAACCTTGCCAACAATACCCCCAATATGGTGCACGATCTCATTTTGGGTGGCATAATGGCCGCCACATTTGTGCCCGTCATTGTGGAACGAATGTCAAAATCTTCCGAAGAAGAGATAAGGGCGTCGATATCGGCCATCATTTCTCTGTCGATAATGATACTGATCGTTTCGACGGCAATTTTTGAGCTGCTGGCGCCGGGAATCGTCAGTTTGTATACATTCGGAACGCATATCAGCCCCCAAGAAAGATCGGTGGCCACGGAGCTGTTGAGATTTTTTGCCCCGCAGGTACTCTGCTACGGTTTTTTTGGCCTCATTGCGTCTTTATTGGCCACAAGAGACAAATTCGAAATAGTGGGCGTCGCTCCGGTGACCAACAATATCGTGGGGATTATAGTCTTGCTCGTTTTTTCTTTTATGACAAGCAAGACAAACGTAAAGCATCTCAACCTCTCCTCCCCGGAACTTATTTTGTTGGGCGTCGGCACGACGCTGGCGGTCGCCTCACAGGTATTTGTCATATTGCCCGCGCTCAGAAGAGAAAAATTCAGATTTAGATTTTCCTTCAATTTCCGCGACCCGGCTATACGGATGATTGCTTCCCTCTCTTCTTGGACACTGGGATTTGTGTTGGCAAACCAAGCGGCTGTGTTTTTCATAATGGCTCTGGAAGTGAGATCGGGCGTCGGAGGGGTCAGCGCGTATACTTATGCTTTTACTTTTTTTCAACTCCCTTTCGGCGTCATAGCCGTATCCATAACAAACGTGGTGACCCCGGATTTTGCCAGATTGTATTCCTTGAACAAGCCGAGACAATTTGCCAACAGGTTTTCATACGGCGTGCGTCAGGTAATGGCTTTGGTAATTCCGGCGGCAGCCGCTTACTTGATCTTGGCCAAGCCGATGATAGCCGCCCTGATAGGCCACGGCCGCGAATCCACAACGGCCGTCGATTTGACCGCGGCCACTTTGGTGATGTTTGCTTTGGGCCTGCCCAGCTTTTGTGTATTCTTTTTGGCCATCAGGGCTTTCCAAGCCATGCACGATACCAAAACGGCTTTTGTTTTATATGTTATTGAAAACGGGGTAAATATCATTACCGCAATTTTTTTGTACCGTCACTTCGGCGTCAAAGGTTTGGCGCTTTCTTATTCCATAGCCTATACCGTCGGCGTTTTGGTGGCACTGTTGTTGATCAGAGAAAGGCTCGGCAGCATCAGCGGAAAAAAAATTCTTTTACGCTCTTTAGAAGCCCTCGGCTACTCCGTTGTAATGGTATTTGCCGTAGCCTTCATAGGAGCGCTTTTCCCGCATGAAAGGGGTGTTTATGAACTGCTCATTTTGATTATGCAGATTGCCGTCGGATTGCTAATATATTTAGGAATCGCAAATATTGCGCGCAGCATTATGGTGTGGAAAGCTAAAACATCTCCGCACGTATAATAAAATTACACATTCAAAGTATATACAATACGAGGTTTAAAATGATTAAAATCATCACCGATACCGCCGCAGACATACCCGCCGATATTTTAAATGAAAAAAATATAACCGCCGTTCCTTTGGGTGTGCGTTTCACCCAGAACGGCACCGATCTGGATGTTGAATCCGTACAGGATTTCTGGAAAACCCTGTCCTCCTCTTCTTTTCTGCCAAAAACCTCGGCTCCGTCTCCGGGCAGCTTTGCGGAATCATTTCTTGCGGCACAATCCGAAGGATACGAAGGTGTCGTATGTATTACTCTAGCCTCTGAGTTTTCCGGAACATACGATGCCGCCTTGGCCGGAGCAAAAGAGGTCAACGGTTTTCCGATTGAGGTCATAGACTCAAAATCAGTTACTCTTGGGGAAGGATTGCTTGTACTTTTTGCAGTTGAGTTGGCAGAAAATAATCTTCCGTTTAAAGAAATTGTCAGCAGTGTCTATACCAAGCGCGACAAAATTAAAGTTATTGCACTGCTTGATACATTAGAATACTTAAAAATGGGCGGCCGGATAGGCCCACTCTCCTCCATGATAGGCACCCTCCTTTCCGTGAAACCAATTCTCGGTATAACCTTCGGAAAACTTATACCGCTCGGAAAACAAAGGACCAGGTCAAAAGGACTTGATTTTTTAATCAACTCGCTGAATACTACTGCCGAGCTGGAAAAGGTTGCCGTAGTACACTCGATGGCCCCGGATATAGACAATATTGCCGAATCCGTAAAAAATATTGTAAAAACAGACGACGTGCTTGTCTCTTATATAGGCCCTATCATAGGAACCTATTCCGGCCCGGGTACAATCGGGTTTTGTATCATGGAAAAATAACGGCCGTTTTTATGGTGCCTTATATTTTCCTGTCTCTTTCTTATCGGTAGTAAGATATTATTATGCAAACACCTTCCGACCAAACAACTGAAGCCGATAAAGCAGACCTGGCTGCCAAGGTAACCGGTTACCTCGAAACGGCGGTAACTTTAATCAGGGATAAATCGACAAAACCGCTTGCCGATGTCATAAATACCATTTTGATTGCGGTTATGTTGGTGCTCGGAATTTCTTTTTTGGCGGTTATCTTTACAATAGGTATAGTTCGGTTATTCGATGATTTGGTCTTTTCCGGCCATGTGTGGGCCACTTATCTTTTACTGGGCGGAATATCTTTCGTCGCCGGATTGTTCTTGATAAGGAAGCTGGGAAAAGAAAGGTCGCATATTGTCTGAAACTCATATTCATGACGTCGTGATACTTGGTTCCGGTCCGGCGGGACTGACAGCCGCGATATATACAGCCAGAGGCAATCTAAAACCTTTGCTGTTGGAAGGTGAGCCCTCCTCAACGGGAGACCAGCCCGGCGGGCAGTTGATGCTGACAACGGAAGTGGAAAACTTCCCGGGATTCCCGCAGGGAATTTTGGGACCGGAGCTTATGTCAAACCTGAAGGAACAGGCACTCAGGTTCGGTACAAATATAACCACGGCAAAAGTCGTAAAGGTCGATTTCTCCGATTCGCCTTTTTCCATATGGACATCGGTATCCGACAACCCTCTTAGAGCCCGCTCGGTTATCATCTCGACGGGTGCACAGGCTCTTATGCTAAATGTCGCGGGAGAAGACAGGTTGCTGGGTCATGGGGTGTCCGCCTGTGCCACGTGTGACGGTTTTTTCTTTAGGGATCAAAAAGTTCTTGTGGTGGGCGGCGGTGACTCAGCTCTTGAAGAGGCCGGATTTTTGTCGAAATTTGCCTCTTCTGTTACCGTTATACACCGCAGAAAAGAGTTGCGGGCTTCGAAAATTATGCAGGAAAGAGCGATGAAAAATCCAAAGATTTCTTTCCTATATAACGCCGTTGTGAAAGAACTTGTCGGAAAAGATAAGCTGGAGTTTGTGAGAATCCAAGACATCGAAACGGGTCTGACGGAAGACGTAGAAGCACAGGGTCTGTTCGTTGCAATAGGACACGCTCCGAATACGGAGCTTTTCAAAAACCAACTCGAACTGGATGACAAGGGATACATCTTGACACGGAACGGCACACAGACTTCGATTCCCGGGGTATTTGCGGCCGGAGACGTCCAAGACTCCAAATACCGGCAGGCAATAACGGCGGCCGGTTCAGGTTGTATGGCAGCGTTGGATGTGGAAAAATACTTGGAATCATCGGAAAAGTAATTTATTCTATTAAAATACGAAAAGGAGACTTTAAATGTCCGGGAGCACGGTAACCGTTAGCGACTCTAATTTTAATGAGGCTGTAATAGCTTCTGATACGCCTATTTTGGTTGATTTTTGGGCAGAATGGTGCGGCCCATGCAAAATGATTTCCCCTATCTTAGACGAAATAGCCGCCGAACATGACGGCAAGGTTGTTATAGGAAAACTCAATGTAGATGACAACATCGAAACCGCTCGGCGTTTTGAGGTAATGAGCATACCTACCTTGATCTTATTCAAAGACGGCGAGCCCAAAGTAAGAATCGTCGGGGCACAGCCAAAGTCAAGTCTGTTAAATAAAATAGACCCATTCATCTGATAACAGACCGGTTTTGACCGCTATACAGATAAATTGCACGCGTGTAATAAAGATATCTTTATTAATTTATTGAGATTGTTACGATAAACACCGACATCACTTCTGTTATCGTCCTATCATTGAATAAATGGTTCCAAACGAGTTGAAGCTGGAAAACTCAGATACCCAAAATACAGAAATTGTGGGCGACTCTCTTCTACCATTAAAACTTGGTGACCAAAATCTGGCGGTTGCCGATCTCCAAAGACGTCTCAACGCCATAGATATAGAAGTTGAGGATATTCACGGTTCATTCGGTTTGTCAACCCAAAAGGCAATAACGGAATTCCAAGCCGTAAGAGGCTTGATCGCAACCGGAGAATGCAACCGGCAAACTTGGGATGCATTGGTTGAATCCGGCTGGAAACTCGGCGATCGCATGCTATACCGCCGTACCCCGATGATAAAAGGGGATGATGTTGCCCAGTTGCAGCAAAGTTTGAGTGCTTACGGCTTTGATCCGGGCAGAATAGACGGTATTTTTGGCGACGAAACGGATTTGGCACTGCGTGATTTCCAACGCAATTGCGGTCTTTTGGTGGACGGTATTTGCGGACAAAGAACCATTCATGAACTGAACAGGTTACGGCCCGCCAACGGCGGCACTGCCTTGGTATCGCCTTTGCGTGAACGTTGGAAGCTGATTTCAAATCGCGAATCGGGTTTGATCGCGAAAAAAATAGTGGTGTGTGAACCGGGCGGCTTTGCCAAAGCCACCACGGCTCTCAAACGGTCTTTTGGCAACAGCGGAGCCAACGTCTTTGTTCTTCCCAATATCAACCCCTCTGCCACAGCGGCGGAAGCCAATCAACTGGGTGCTGACCTTGTTATTTCACTGAACTTACAGCCGACGACAAGAGACTGCTCCATCCATTTCTACAAAGGCTACCGCTATGAATCGGAAACCAGCAAGCAGCTCTCCGAACTGATCAGGCTGGAACTGGCCGCTTCTTTTGACTTTGAAAAAGTTATAACAACGGGAATGGCTACGCCTATCTTAAGGGAAACAAGAATGCCTGCGGTTGAGCTGTATATCGGAGACATTAAAGAAGTCATAAGAAAAATTACTTCTCTGGCCTCTTCAATTGTCAAAGCCTCAACACAATGGATAGAGCACGACTGGGAATAGATCCCGGTTAGGCGCTTATTTATACCAAAGTACGGCTTTATCTGGTGTTTAGCTTTACCTCTGACACTAAACCTCTTCTTCAAGTCTTGAGAAATCCACAAGCTAATCCACAAGTTGTGGATAACCGTAAAGTTATAGTTTATATATACTGAGTTAACCCAAAATAGACGTACTGAATACGCAGTGAAATACTAAGGAAAATCTTTAGAGGTTTCCGACAATTATAAACGTCAAGTTGACGGTCATACATTTGACTCACCCATTGCCAACCATGGCCCGATAAATCCGTTCCAAGTCCTCAAGGGTCGCAAAGTCAATGACAATTTTGCCATGCTTGGATCCCATTTCCACCTTGACCCTTGTATCAAGGTGACCACTGAGCAATTCTTCCAACTCTAAAAATCCCGGAGGCCGTAACTGCTTGGAGGAGATACTGCCCAAATGCCTGCTTTGAAGATCGGCGTATTCCGGATTTAAATCACGATAGGAATCAGTTCCACTCTCTGTAGAATAAAGGGAATCTGCTTTGTTTGGAGCAGCTATATTTGATCTTTGATCGCCGTCGGTTATTTTTTTGACTGCATCCTCCAAACTCCGGACTGATAATTTTGACTCGGCCGCATCCTGAGCCAAACGTTCTTGTATTTGCCGGTCAGGAGTAGCCAGCAGTACTTTGGCGTGTCCCATGGTTATGGAGCCCTCCTGCAGCATAACCTGCACGGTTGGAGGGAGCTGGAATAGTCTGAGTGAGTTGGAAACAGCGGCTCTGCTTTTACCGACCCTCAAAGCAACTTCTTCGTGCGTTAAGCCAAATTCCTCTATCAACTGCTTATATGCCGAAGCTTCCTCTATGGGGTTCAAATTGCTTCTATGTAGGTTCTCTACTAAAGCTTTTTCCAAACTCAGTTTGTCGTCAGCTGTTTGTACTAAAACCGGTATGGTTTGCAGCCCGGCCCGTTTGGAAGCACGCCAACGCCGTTCGCCGGCAATTAACTCAAAAACTCCTGGCTCTGTTTCCCTAACCAGGATCGGCTGCAGTAAACCCAGCGCTTTGATGGAGTCGGATAACTCCGCCAAAGATTCTTCGTCAAAACTTTTTCGCGGTTGATATTGGTTTGGGCGTATGGAGGCTATCGGCACCTCACGCAGTACACTTGTTGCCCCTCCGGCAACTTGGCTGGGTATTAAAGCGCTCAGACCGCGACCCAGGCCGGTAGTTTTACTTGCCATTTTACAATATCTCCTTGGCTAACTCTCTATACGCTATAGCCCCCCTGGAAGAAGGGTCGTGAAGTGTTACCGGCTGTCCGAAAGAAGGGGCTTCGGAAACACGAACGGAACGCGGTATGATGGTGTCACAAACCTTTGTACCCCCATACTGCGTAAAATGACTCTTGACATCCTTTACAACCTGATCAGCAAGTTTAGTTCTGGCATCATACATAGTTAAAACTATGGTGCTGACCACCAGTGTCGGGTTAAGGCTCGATCGCACCAATTCCACGTTGTTTAGCAATTGGCTTAAACCCTCCAACGCGTAATATTCACACTGGATGGGCACCAGGACTTCTGTGGCGGCAGTTAAGGCGTTTACTGTCAAGAGACCGAGAGAAGGGGGGCAGTCGATAAAAATGAAGTCGAAATCTTCTCCCAACTGTTCTATGGACCTTTTTAAGCGCATTTCCCGGCTAAATGAAGTCACCAGCTCGATTTCTGCCCCAGCCAAACTTAATGTAGCCGGAGTAAGAAACAAATTTTTGATACTTGTGGGCTCAATAGAGTCTTCAATATCGACATCGTGGAGCAACACGTCATAAATAGAATTATCAAAATTACGGGCGTGAACGCCTAACCCGGAGCTGGCATTGCCCTGGGGATCCAGATCAATGATTAAAACTTGTTTACCTAAGTCGGCAAGAGCAGCACCTAAGTTGACTGTAGTGGTAGTTTTACCTACTCCGCCCTTTTGATTTGCTATGGCGAAAATACGGCATTTTTGATCTTGTGTCTGTGGCACGCTTAGATTACACATCCTTTGATATGGAAAATTCTTTAAACCACTAAAAATATAGCACAACGTTTCTTCCGGGTAATCTTGAGATTAGTAATAAAAGTCACGTTTTGGTATTTATATTTCAGAAATTTTCATGGATTGTTCTACGTGGAACATTTGCTGTGCCGGTTCATGCGAAAAGAAAAATGTTCTACGTGGAACAATCCTTCGCTTCATTCGCTAAGAAGATGCGGCGTCCCAAATATACCTTTTGCCGGACATGAGAGGTTTTGAACTCTGTGAGATTACTCGCTTGTCCGAGTCAAATCTGCTTCCCTGGTAAGATGCTGAATGCTCTGTGATGCAGTTTTCTTGCGACTGCCTTTAGTAAGCACTAATCTGTTTTGAGTTGGAATATTGGCCTTTTAGCCGGAATGCCGACCCGGCGCGGATACTCGTCGGGACATGTGCCGGTCATTCTTAATTTAACGAAAGAGTATTGGTTCTTGATGGATGCTTCCGGCAAAAGGGCTACTTTTTGACAACCTTCCTTCGGCCAACGCAACTCGGTATTACCGCCGGGTGGCTCGGAAACAACCAATATTCCATCTTTTTGTAAAAACGGTGCGGCACATTCGGCTGTAATGGGAGGTTGGGAAAAACTTCTGGATACTACCACCGAAAAACTGTTCCTCAAAGAAGGTACCCTCGCAGCGACTTCCGCTCTTTCACATACGACATCCACGCGCCGGTCCAAGTCTAAAGACAAAAGGGCTTTATTGAGGAATTCACATCTTTTTACGCTTGCATCCAAAAGCACCAGGCGGCTGTAGTCCAGAGAAACAGCCAAAAAAAGTCCGGGAATGCCGCCGCCGCTGCCCAAATCCAGAATCTCAATTTTGGCTATATTGCTTTCTCTTATGATATTAAGAAAACCAGCGCTGTGTTTAATATGCCCTTCAATCGGCCCGGGCCCTAAAAAACCCAGCTGTTGTGCCTGCAGTAAAACTTTGAGCAGAGCCGGATTTCCCTGTATTTGAGAAGTGCTTATTTGGAAAGCACCTCTGCTTCGCTATTTTCCGAAGATTTATAGATAACGACGCGGCGTCTCGGCTCAAAACCTTCTGATCTGGTTTCCAAGCCTTCCATGGCAGAAACGGTGTCATGTACTATTTTACGGTCTGGAGAACTCATGGGCTCCAGTTTTTTGGTAACACCTGTTTCTATAACTTCCTGGCCAAGCTTTTGGACGAAAGCCATTAAAGCTTTGGCTCTTTTCTCCCGGTAATGTGATACGTCCACAGTCAACCTGGTTCTTTCATCTGTATTTTCGTTGCGCTGTATGATTGTCCTTGTGATGTCCTGTATGGCATCCAGGGTAAAACCTTTGGGCCCCACTAAAATACCCAATTCCGGTCCGTCAATATTGATTAATATTTGTGGATTGTCAATTGAAGCTTCTACCTTGGCACTAAAACCAAATTGCGTCAGCAATTCCTGTAGAAAATGAACGGCTATCTTAGCTTTTTCTTCTATCTCCATCTCATCTACCTCTTTCTGAAGAGTATTGCTTATTTCCGGTAACGGTTTATCCCCTGTTTTATACTTCCTGCTTTGCTGTGTAGCGACTGCCGGTATTTTATCTTTCACCAAACTTGTCTCATTTCCTTCTGTTTGCATACTGCCTGTTTGGTTGTTCCGGTATTTCCTTGGCCGGTCGAATTGATTATTTTTATCTCTTCTTGTTGCCTCAGAGGGCTGCCCCGTAGTCTTGTCAAAATTTTTCTGAATACGATCGCTGGTTCTTTGTTGATTACCCGGTGTTGTGTTGTCAGACTGGACTGCGGGGTTTGAATAGGACTTCCTCTCATCCCTGTTGTTATATGAGCTCCTTTTTTTAAACTGTTTTTTTCTCGGAAGGAACTGGGGTTTTACACGGACTCTTACCCGAGCCTGTTTTGATGCAATACCAAAAATACCTTTTTTGGCTGGGGATACAATAACGACTTCAGCGTCTCTTAATTCTATACCCAAAGCTTCGAGCGCTTCCTGTATAGCTGATTCATTGGTTGAACCGGTAGTTTCTACCCATTCCACTATTATTTACCGCCTTCTTTTCGAGCGTTTAGTTGAATTATTATTTGTTTTTAAGCTGCCTTTGGGGGGAGTGTATCCCTTAGCGGCCATATTTGTCTTATTTTTCGCGGCATCGCTTGGGGTCAATGAAGATGTATTGGAAACCGATTCCAATAAAGCTTTAAGGCCTTTGGGTCTTGGTTCGCCCGCACCGCTTTTTGTTTTTGAAACCTCTGATGCCTGTGATTTCAATTTGGCGAAGGATTCTTTGATATGAGGGTCGTGTCTGTACATATACTCCTGTTGGGCAACCCTAAATAAACTGGACACAATAAAGTACACACTCACACCGGCAGGCAATGCGATATAAATTACCGAATATATCAAAGGAAATATCTTTTGCATCTTTTGCATTTGTTGCATTTGCGGATTGGCTTGGGCGGAAATATTACGCCCGCTCATCTGCTTCATTTGGATATATTGCAAAACAATAGCAATAACAATCAATACGATATAAGGGAATCTTCCTCCCCAGCTATGGAGTGAACGTACGGAATCGGCCAGATTGATACCGAAAGCCGGCAGTGCCCCATGTGCGCTAATGATGGCATGATACATTTTCGACGAGTGTGAAATATAATCAGGGGAAGGAATAAGAACTTTGCTCCCGTGTCTCACCACAGTCTTGGTGGCGGTAATGCCGCGTATGGTGTCATAAAGTATTATGAAAACGGGCAGCTGCAGCAACATAGGTAAACAACCGCCGGTGGGACTTACGCCGTGTTCTTTGTAAAACGCCATCATCTCTTCGTTTTGATGTCTTCTGATGTCTTGTTTTTCCGCGACAGTGGCACCCGGCGGCACTTTGTAGCGGGAGAGCGGAGCTAGGAGCCAGGCAAGTGCGTCAAATATGGGCTGGAAAACCTGACCGAGTGTAGATGCTAAAACCACAGGAGGTCCTTTTTATCTTGGTAACGTTATAAGTGTTTCACTTTATACGTTTGCTTACTGAACATTTTTTTGTTTTTGTGAGATTTATTTATAGCAAATTCCGCTTTGGTGGGCACCAAATCAATACCAAAGCCGCCGTGAGGTCTACAACGCAATATTCTTTTTGTACCGAGCACAATGCCGCTATATGCCCCGTGTTCAGTGATGGCCTCTGCCATATATTCCGAGCAAGAAGGTGAAAAGCGGCACGGCGACAATTTTCCTTGCCGCGATATTTGGTAAATTTTGATGAGCTTCAGAGCTGCTTTTTGGGTAAATCTCACGTTGAACTCGTTTTTTGTATTTTTAGAACTGCATTTTGTGCCGCTGTGCGTAAATCCTTATAATCTAATTTAGCAGCATTTGGTTTCATTATTATGAGATAGTCACCCGGTATCAACTGGTTGGCTACTTCTCTGGTGATTTCCCTCAATCTTCTTTTGCAAAGATTTCTTTTGACGGCATTCCCGTATTTTTTACTCACTACAAAGGATACCCTTATTTCTGTTATAAAGCTATTTTGCCTATAAAAAGCTACCGTCATGTATTGATTGGACCGTTTGATCCCGTATTTGTATAAATTAAAAAACGAATTGCGCCCTTTTATGGATAGTGTTTTAGGCTGAGATATGCGCTCTTCCGCGCCTTCTTCTGGCTGCAAGGATCTCTCTTCCTGCACGTGTGGCCATTCTGTGCCTAAAACCATGTTTTTTTGAACGTTTTCTTTGATTTGGTTGGTACGTACGTTTCATAGCTTCTCCTTAAGTATTAAAATAAGCTCTTAAAAAATACCATCTTTAGAATAGCTTGTTTTGATAGATGTTAAAGTTCAAGGCAGAATTACTTAATGATTAAATACTATACGTAACTCTCTAAACACACATATTATAAAAACAACGTTTTATGGGTTTTATCTGCAATTTGTCCACAACTTGTGGATTACGTTGTGGACAAAAAAATTGAAAGGCTGCAAAAATGATTGATCCCCAGCAGCTCTGGAGTGAGTGCTCAAAAGTTATTAAAACACAGGTATCGGAAGCCACTTGGAAAACCTGGTTTTCTGCAATAACACCTGTTGAAGTGGTAGAAAGTACTTTTATCTTGTCTGTACCCAACGACTTGGTGAGGGGTAGACTGCAAAGCCGTTTCAACGGTATTTTGTCTGAATGTGTATCGGACATACTTGGGAGTAAGTTTGAAATCACACTCAATGTTTTGCCGGGTGTTCGGCAAAACATGCTTGACGAGGATGTTTTTTTTAATACCTTTTATAAGGAAAACGACCCTCAAAGTAAAAAAGGGGGGGGAAAGAAATTCAGCTCGGAAAGTGTCTTAGACAGAAATAGTAATTTCGATAATAATAATTTCGATTACAGACAAAATAAGTACAGCTTTGAAACTTTCGTAATAGGTCAGTCCAACAGGTTTGCTCACGCAGCCGCACTTTCTGTTGCCGAAACACCTGGAAGAGCGTATAACCCTTTGTTTATTATAGGTGACGTCGGATTGGGTAAAACTCATTTACTGCAAGCCATCAGGAATTACATCAATAAGCATTTTACAAAAATGAGTGTCTTATATATTTCTGCGGAAACATTCATGAATGAATTTATCGATGCCATAAGAAACAACTCCACAAACTCATTCAAAAAGAAATACCGGGCTTGTGATGTTTTACTTATTGACGACATTCAATTTATCGAAGGGAAAGAATCGCTCCAGGAAGAATTCTTTCATACCTTCAACTCACTTTACGAGGCCTCTAAACAGGTTGTATTGACTTCCGACAGACCTCCCGGGTCCATGAAAACACTGGAAAGCAGACTCAGAAGTAGGTTTTTGTCTGGATTGATTGCCGATATACAACCTCCGGAGTTCGAGACAAGACTGGCTATATTGCGGACTAAATCAGAACACGAGCGCCTGAGTATACCCGACGAAGTGCTTGGGTTTATCGCTGAAAACGTAAAGCACAACATCAGGGAGTTGGAGGGGGCATTGATCAGGGTACATGCCTATGCATCTTTAAACAAACTGCCTTTAAATAAAAGTTTGGCCGAAGAGATATTATCTGACATAAAACGTCAACCAAAAGGAATCACGGTACAAGACATTGTGTTGATAACCTCTAAGAAATTTGGTTTCACGGAAGAAGAGATACGCGGCCCTTCCCGGCAAAAAGCTATAGTTTTGGCGCGTCAAATAGCCATGTATGTCATCAGGGAGCTGACAGATTTTAGTTATCCGTCGATAGCCAAAGAATTCGGCGGGAGGGATCACACCACGGTGATGCATGCCGTAGACAGGATCTCTAAAATAATGGTGGAGCAAAAAAATATTTACGATTTGGTTACAGAATTAATTAGAAAAATAAAAGAAGAGTAGTTTTTATGTGAATAACTTGTTGGTAAGTTTGTGACTGCCTTGTTGATTCTTTGTTGAAAAGTAGATTTTTTTAAAACAATTTGGTTTTTATTTACGGGAGCTGTTGATAATAAGAAAACATTGTGGATTAACTAATATGTAATAACTAGGGATTACATTCACAATTCACAATTCACAGGGACTATTATTATTATGTTTTAAATAAAAAAATTATTATAAGAATGGGTGGATAACAATTGAAATTCACAACAGAGAAAGATTTTATAGCGGAAGCATTGAACGGTCCCGTCAGAGCTGCGACATCAAAAGGCACCTCATACAGTGTTCCGAGTTTAAAATTAAAACTCAAAAGCCACAATTTGGAAATTACCGGTTCTGATCCGGATTTGGTTATATCAACCAGAATCGATGTGCATGGGGAACAAGACGGGGAAACAATTGTTCCCGCAAAACTTTTTCAAGACATCATTAGAGCTCTCGATCAAGGTGCTGTACATGTTATTTCTAACGACGAAGAGATTACCATCACTTCCGGAAAAGCAGAATTTAAAGTACGCGAACCTGTGGGTGGAGAACTTACACTTCTTACAAAAGCCACAGCTGCCGGATCACTTCTCCCCACTAAAGTGGTAGCCGAAGCTCTCAATCAGGTTGTCAGGGCAGCTCTTACGGATAATTCCAGAGCACCTCAATTGTCAGCCGTTCTTTTTTCGGCAACCGAAGACGGAATAAGAATGGTAGCCACTGACTCATACCGACTTGCTTATAAAGACATTAAAGGCGTAAAAATAGACGAGCAGACAGAAGACGTTTTAATTCCGGCAAAAACACTTGATGAACTGCAAAGAATTATTTCAGCAAAACAAAATGCGGAAGATATCAACTTTTCATACAGCGATACAGACGCCGTTTTTAATGTGGGTGACACGAAACTGGCAACAAGGCTCATCAAAGGTCCTTTTCCTGAGTATCAAAGACTTTTGCCAAATAATTACGAAAACTATGCTGTTGTGGAAAAAGAGCCTTTTATAAATGTAATCAGTAGAATCAGACTGCTGATAAGGGATTCAAAAGACTCTTCATCTCCTGTTAAATTGAATTTTTCTGAATCACACATCGAGGTAAGTGTAAATACTCCGGAAAACGGAAGCGCAGTCGAAATAATTGAAGCCGAGTACTCGGGTGACGAAACACTCATAGCTTTTAATCCAAATTACTTACTTGACGGACTGCGAGCCATTAATTCAGAAAAGGTGGTCATTAATATCATCGACAGTTCAAAACCGGCAACTTTGGAACCTGAAGAAGAAAAGGACTACCACTACCTATTGATGCCGGTGAGAATATCCTGAGTATAATAAAAAGCATAGAAGTAAGTAATTTTCGGAACATTCTGAATACAAAATTTACACCGGCAGACAAAGGTGTAACTTTGATTATAGGACCCAATGGATCAGGGAAAACCTCCATTCTTGAAGCCATTGCATACACTTCTATTCTTAGATCAATAAAAAACGATTCAAAAAATTCAATTATTAAAAACGATAAAGATTCGTCAAAGATAAAAGCAAACCTTATAAATAACGGAAGAAATTCTACAATAGATGTAATATTAAATAAATTAAGTAAAGATTATGTTGCTATAAATGATATAAAAGTAAATAAATCATCGCAGTTGTTGGAGGAATTATCAATCACATTATTTACTCCGGAAGATCTTAATTTAATAAAAGGGGGACCAAATTTACGGCGGGACTATCTTGATGACATACTTTCTTTAATATCACTCAATAATTACAATTATATAAGACAATTTGAAAAGTCCTTACGACAAAGAAATATACTGCTAAAACAAGTAACTCTCAAAAACTATAATAATTATCTGGATACATTGAATGTATGGGATGAACAAATTGCAAAATATAGTACAATTTTAGTTAATTTAAGAAAAAATCTAATACTGGAATTAACTCCATACATACAAGAAGAGTTTACAAAAATAACAAATATAAAAAAAGATATAAGAATCAACTACGTATCTTCTGTGGGAGAAAATATTCTTGAAGAATTAATTGATAAACGGACAGAAGATATCCTAAGAAAAACTACAACAATAGGTGCACACCGAGACGACATGGAAATCATTCTGGGAGATTTGGACGCCAGGCGGCAACTCTCTCAAGGTCAGCAACGTTCTTTGGCGATATCATTAAAGCTGGCAATGCACCGTATAGTGATCGATAAGAATAAAAAAATTCCGGTTATATTACTGGACGATGTCTTTTCGGAATTGGACGAAGATGTAAGCCGCAGTTTATTGGAGCAGATTTACGATTATCAGGCAATTGTGACTTCTGCCACGAAACCATTGCAAAAAATATTAGTGAGTAAAGAAGTAAAGATGTTGAATGGTGAGTGTGAGCAATAGTATCGACATATGGATATTTTTGCGAGCATATAACTTATATAGAATATAAAAAGCAGATTTTATGGACGAAACACACCATATATATTTTTCCTGCGAAGAGTATATGAAAAAAATAGGTCATGCCGAAGTTATACTTTTATCAAAAATTCAATCGGTATGGGGTGAAGTCGTAGGCGATAATATCAAACAAAATGTTTTGCCGGTAAAAATTACAGAGGATACCTTGATTGTCATGATATCCAACCCGGCGTGGGATACCCAAGTAAATTTTTTTGCCAAAGACATTTTAGACAAACTCAAAAAGCAAATACTCAATCAAGAATTAACCGTTGACGAAAAAAACGGACATGATGTATACAACCACGTCAAAACCGCGGAGAGTGCTTTTCCTGTGAAGATGAAAACTTTTTTAAAACATTAATTATTCTTTCGGAAGGTCTAGACTAGGAACTGTATTCGAAAATATATAGGCGGAGATAGTGACCGAACAAGCAGTATTAACTTATGAAGCGGAAGATATAGAAATTCTTGAAGGATTGGAACCCGTCCGCAAACGGCCCGGTATGTTTATCGGATCTACTTCCACAACAGGCTTGCACCACTTAATTTGGGAAGTTGTGGATAATTCTGTAGATGAGGCTATGCAGGGGTTCTGTACAAAAATAATAGTCACACTTCTACAAGACGGCGGCTGCCGTGTTGAGGATAACGGCAGGGGTATTCCCGTGGATCCACATCCGAGCGACCCAAGTAAGACGGCGGCGGAAATAGTTTTAACTGTTTTACATGCCGGCGGTAAGTTTGGCGGATCCGGTTATAAGGTATCCGGCGGTCTGCACGGGGTCGGGGTATCTGTTGTCAACGCCCTTTCTAAAAGGTTGGATCTTGAAATCGACAGAGGCGGCAGACGGTACGAAATGAAGTTTGCCGGCGGCGGGACCACCGTGTCAAAATTAAAACCCGTGGGGGACTCACCCAGGAAGCGAACCGGCACCACCGTGGTATTTTGGCCGGACCAGACAATTTTTGACGACGTTGAGTTTCGCGCCCAGACCGTAATGGAGCGCTTGCAAATAATGGCTTTCCTCAATAAAAGCCTGGAAATTGTCTTTATCGACGAAAGGCAAGACCCGGTTTTAAGAGAGATTTACAAATATAACGGGGGTATACAAGACTTTGTCAAGCATTTAAATTCCTCCAAAGAACCTCTGTTTAAAAAAATATGTTTTTATGAAGGGGCAGAACCGGAGCAGGAGGTAGAAATTGCTCTGCAGTGGAATACCACATATTACGAAAGCATCCATTCGTTCGCAAACGGTATATCCACTATTGAGGGCGGCATGCATGAGGAAGGTTTTAAAAAGGCCCTCACAAACGTAATTAATAAATATGCCAGAGCCCGTAAATTGCTAAAAGATAATGAAGCCAATCTGGACGGAAAAGATATCAGAGAGGGACTGACTGGTATTATTTCAGTCCGCCTGCGTGATCCGCAGTTTGAAGGGCAGACAAAGTCAAAACTTGGCAATGTTACCATCAGATCTTTGGTTGAGAAAACAACAAATGAAAAACTGAGTCAGTGGCTGGAGGAAAATCCAAGGGAGGCATCCCAAATTATCCAAAAAGCCATTTTAGCCAGCCGCGCCAGACAGGCAGCCGCCAATGCCAGAGACCTGACGCGCAGGAAAAGTGCCATGGGCGGTGCCGGTTTACCAGGCAAACTTATTGACTGTTCTTCAAAAAACGCCGAAATATCGGAAATCTTTATTGTGGAAGGCAATTCGGCGGGAGGCTCCGCCAAAGACGCGAGGGATCCACACACGCAGGCTATTTTACCGATCAGAGGTAAAATCCTCAATGTTGAAAAGTCCCGCATGGATAAAATGCTGAAAAACACCGAGATTCAGGCCCTGATTATGGCTATAGGCGGAGGAGTGGGTGACGATTTTGATATCACAAAAGTGCGTTACCATAAAATAATCATTCTTGCCGACGCAGACGTTGACGGATCACACATCAGGACCCTACTTCTAACCTTCTTTTTGCGCCAAATGAAACCGTTGATAGAAAGCGGGTTTGTATATGCCGCACAACCGCCCCTGTATTCCACTTTGGTCGGCAACACCAAAACATACCTAAAAGACGACCAAGCAAAAGCGGAATTTTTGGCTTCCCATCCAAACCACAAAAATGAATTCCAGAGATTAAAAGGTCTCGGAGAAATGGACTTCAGTGAATTGGAGGCCACTACCATGAATCCGGCGAAGAGATCCCTGTTGCAAATAAATATGGAGCAGGCAAGTATTGCCGATGAGGTTTGCTCAATTTTGATGGGTGACGATGTTGAGGTGCGCAGAAAATTTATACAGCAAAATGCCAAAGATGTGAGGTTTTTAGATGTCTAAAAACACCAAAGGAACCGATCCTTCAGGAACGACGGAAGAAACAATTACAGGCACTATTGAGCCTATAGAAATTCAACTCGAGATGGAAAGGTCCTTCCTCGAGTACTCTATGTCCGTTATTATTTCCAGGGCGTTGCCCGACGTAAGAGACGGTTTGAAACCCGTGCACAGGCGTATTCTGTACGGTATGTGGGATAACGGACACCGTCCGGACAGACCGCATGTAAAATGTGCAAAAGTCGTGGGTGACGTCATGGGCCGTTTCCATCCCCACGGAGACGCCGCCATATATGACGCTTTGGCCAGAATGGTGCAAGACTTCAGTTTGCGTCACCCGTTGATTGACGGTCACGGAAACTTTGGGGCGCCGGGTCCAAACGCCGGTCCGGCGGCAATGAGATACACCGAATCCAGGCTTTCTCAACTCGCGATGAGTCTTTTGGAAGACATCAACGAGCAAACTGTTGATTTTGTCCCCAATTACGACGGTTCGGATGAAGAACCGCTCGTATTGCCGGGACGGTTTCCGAATCTCTTGGTAAACGGTTCGCAGGGTATTGCCGTGGGAATGGCGACCAATATACCTCCGCATAACCTCGGAGAAATTATTGATGCCACCAAATATCTCATAAATAATCCAGATGCCACTTCGGACGATCTTATGAGGTTTGTGAAAGGTCCCGACTTTCCCACGGGTGCGACAATACTGGGACGCCAGGGGATTATCGATGCGTACAGGACCGGAAGAGGTTCCATTAAACTCAGATCGACGGCTGAAATTATTGAGGGTCGGGGCGGGGTTTCCCAGATCGTAGTCACCGAAATTCCTTACCAGGCCTCAGTGGAAGTTATAGCGGAACGTATTGCCGACTTGGTTGAGGGCGGAGACCTGACAGGAATTTCCGATATACAGGACGCCTCTTCCGCCGGTAAGCCAAAACTTGTCATTACTTGTAAAAGAGATGCCAACGCAAACGTATTGTTGAATAATTTGTATAAGCAAACTCCTCTGCAAAGCTCGTTCGGCATACATATGCTGGCTTTGGTTGACGGAGTGCCGCGCTTATTGACTCTCAACAGCGCTTTGGCTGCTTATATAAAACATCAAATTGAAGTAGTTACGAGAAGGTCTGAATACAGATTAAATAAAGCCAAAGCAAGGGCACATATTGTAGAAGGACTGCTTAAAGCCCTTGACATATTGGACGATGTAATAAATGCCATTCGGTCTTCTGCTGACCGGCAAGACGCAAAAACGAAACTGACCGCCGAGCCATTTTTATTTTCCGATGAGCAGGCAACACATATCCTGGATATGACCCTCAGCCGTCTTACGCGGCTTGGACGCAGGGAGCTGGAAGATGAAATGGCGCAATTGAGTGCTCTAATCATAGAATTGGAGTCGATTTTAAGTGACGATGTGCGTCTTCGTTCGGTTATATCAGAAGAGTTGGAAGTAATTAAGACGAAATTTGCCACCCCAAGAAAAACTATGATCGGTCATGATGTCGGGGAAATAAACACAGAGGACTTAATTGACGACGAAGAAGTCGTGGTTACCCTAACCAAAGCCGGTTACATAAAAGCCGTACAAACTGATTCCTACAAAACACAGTCGCGCGGCGGCAAAGGAGTAAGGGCGGCCAGATTAAAAGAAGAGGATATAGTAGAAGAAATTATCCATACCACAACCCATACCCATCTTCTGCTGTTTTCAAACAAAGGTAAGGTTTACCGCCTGCGTGCCTACGAAGTCCCCATGAAAGAAAGGACTTCGAAAGGAACGGCAATAGTCAACCTGGTTCCTTTGAGTCCCGAAGAAAAAATAGAAGAAATAGTTGCCACAAAAGACTTCGATCCCGATAAATTCCTGTTGTTTGTGACTAAAAACGGGCAAGTCAAAAAAACTTCTCTGACAGAATACGATAAGACAAGAAGAGAAGGCTTTATTGCAATTAACTTACACGACGACGATGAATTGGTCAGGGTGTTTAGTGTGGGGAACAGAGAAGATGTCATAATGGTTTCTAAAAATGGCATGGCAATTAGGTTCTCCGAAGAAGACATAAGGGCTGTCAGTCGCGCTGCCGCCGGTGTCAGGGGTATGAAATTAAAGTCCGGTGACGAAGTGGTTTCCAGTTTAGTGGCCAAAGGCGACTCATCTTTGCTTGTTGTCACACTAAACGGTTACGGCAAAAGAATCAAGCTCGACAGTTTTCACTCACAGGCACGCGGCGGGCAGGGTGTCAGGTGCATACGCTTAACTCAATCAAAAGGCTATGTCGTCTCTGGGTTGATGGCCGATGACGATGATGAAGTTTTGATATCCTCGTCAACGGGTATCCTGATCAGAACTTCCGTGGGACAAATTACTTCTCAAGGCAGAGCAGCTACAGGAGTAAAAGTGATGAATTTGAGCGACGACCAACATGTTGCGGCTGTGGCTTTGGTGAAAAACCAAGACCAAGAATACGAATAAATTGGAAGTTTCTCCAATAAATAACGTCTTGGAATATAAACTGTTATAGGTACTGGGGGGCTATAGCTCAGTCGGTTAGAGCGCAGCACTGATAATGCTGAGGTCGCTGGTTCGATTCCAGCTAGCCCCACTACGTAAGCGAGAGGGGGTGAGTTGTGCCTAAGAAAAGTTCAAGCTATACAAAGGTGTTGCCCAATGGCAATCGTGTGACTATTAAGATCAGCGGTATTGGGTCATACAACGACTCGATTCCCGAGTGGGCGAAACACTAGTACTAATATATCCCGCAACTTTAGCCGAATCGGTTCGTTATTTTTCCAATTCTGATGTCTGTATCAAGCATATTGCAGCTCTCGTGGCCAAACGATATTATTTGTCCGAGCTGTGGACGCACAGATATGATTTACTTAGAAACTCAAAAACGCCGGCAGTGTAAATCGCGCCATACAAAACGGCAATTTGCGGTCAAAATCGGCACTATTTGTAAAGATAGCCATTTAGGTTGGATAAATGGCTTCCGCCGTCTGGCTGATCATTAATACCAAGAACGGCGTTAACTCTTACGAGATTGTACCCGCACCGGGCGTTACACAAAAGGCCGCTTCACTGACAAAATACCCATCGTCGGCGTGGTTGAAAAGAAAAAGTACGTTGGCCAAATCAGGACCTTTATGACCAAACAAGCAGACGCAATCATTACGCTACATTCCGCAAGCAAAACCTAGACGAAGGCGAACACACACTGACGAAAGCAAAATATACAGCCGCGCAAAACGAACGTTTATACACAAATCCGTAAATCATAGTGAAAAAAGTACATTTGCGGCGCAATTTCTATAACTACGATTGATGACTTTTGGAACTTATTTAAGCGTTCTTACAAAGGCACTTACACGCACCTTTCGCCAGCTCACCTTGACAGCTGCCACAAAGAGTACCTATCGTTACAATACCCAAATATTCAATGACGGTCAGCGATTTACTGAATGGTTTGCTAATTACAACAGAAGGTTATGTACAAAACCCTCATTAGTAAAACTTAGCCATCCCTGTTGGATTTGTCCCACTCAATTCCTTATTACCCCTAAGGGCTAGAGCAAAACTTGTGCAATTCGGATCTGATGCGCTATATTTTCCCAGATCTGCCATCCTTCCAAGTATATGGTGTAGGTGGAGTTGGCCGGGATTGTATTTACCGATACCTAAAAATGAAACAGAGCCAGTAATAAAATCAGAAACTAAAAGAATCTAAGTAACAAGAAATGACCAGAATTAAAGACAACTATTAACCCTATATCTATCGGCATACCTAAAACTGCATATGCAAGAGGATTCTTTAACGCTTGCTCTGTCTGCAGACCTAAGGTGTCAGCAGCCATCGTGTCGTCTGACAAGAGGCCCATTTTGACCGCATGTCTACAGCGTCTTACCGCCTTCCGGTAGAACAGCTTGCGAAAAAACAAGACTTTTATAAAAATTGTCTGGGTTGATGTGTGTGATTTTCATTCCTGTAGCTCTTTTTGGGTGGCTATTGCATTGACCAGATACATTAATTTGATTGTTGTATTCCAGCTGCGGATCGTCATTGATTTATAAAGGGGCGAGGACATCGCTTGGTTCAGTCGGCTTTTTGTTCGTAACACACTGAGCCGCTGCGAGTAAATAACACCGTTACCTGGCCACACTGTATCGATGCCCTCACGAGGGTTAAAAGCTGTCATTGCTTCCTCCGCCTCAACATCCATGAGAAAGATAGCGTCGCTGTGATACTTGTCTGGCTGGTCGCCAAAACCATGTGGTTTACGTGTGATAACGTCCGCGAGTTGCTTGTGTGTTAATACCAGCACCTTGATAAGTTCACTATCGAGTTTAAATGTCTTGGGCAATGCCGTTTCGATTATGGTTTTTATGTCATAAGGCTGTTTTTCGGACTGCACAATGACGTTACCGCTGGCAATATAGGTCGTAATACCGGAAAACCCAAGTGCTTCGAGGCAACTCTTTAACTCTGTCATTGAAACTATGTTCTTACCGCCGACGTTGATACCTCGGAGGAGTAATATATAAGTTTGCACTAAATCCCATTATATTCTACGTGTCGCTTATAATTAGTGTATAAATAACCAGCAAGTAGACAAGAGCGATGAGGCCTCTAAATCTGCCTTAATAAGATACCTCTGCCAGGGCCTGTGCCGGATAGCCCGATGAGTAAGTTCAATAAGACTATGCGAAAAATCTTGTCTGAGCCAAAGAAAAACTTAAAAGATAACTCATCCCCACAAAAAGAGAGTGCAAGATGTGGGTTGATTACTTAAGTAGGAGTCGCTCGCCTTTGTGGGACACACACGCAGCCTCTACAGGTCACATCCGGGTGGTCCACCCTACGGGCCCCCGATAATCGTTCGACGCGTTGATGGACGGCTTGATATACTGTTGAGGTGCGCGCATTCGACGACCTTGTGGCCGAGGCGGCTGCCGCAGACGTCACGGGGTGGGGTTTCGGTTGGCTGGACGGCCGGGCGACCGAGGAGCGTCCACCTTGGGGCTATGCGAAGCTTCTCTCCGACAGACTCGGCCAAGTCGACTCTGCCCTAGATTTGGATACCGGCGGCGGGGAGGTTCTTGCCGAGGCCCCAAGGTTCCCATCACGGATGGTCGCTGCCGAGAGTTGGCCGCCAAATGCAGAGCGCGCCCGCCAATTGCTAGGTTCGCGCCATGTGCAGGTCGTCCAACCTGCCGAGGGAGGCCGACTACCTTTAGCGAACGAGTCGTTCGAACTCGTGACAGCTAGGCACCCGGTGCGCCCCAACTGGGAAGAAATCAGTCGTGTTCTGATGAAGGGAGGCGTCTACTTTGCCCAGCATGTGGGGCCGGGTTCGGCCTTCGAGTTGATCGAGCGTTTCCGTGGTCCGCTCGTGAGGGAGCGTCAGCAACGCGACCCGATTCTGGAATCGGCTGCGGCGGAGCAGGCGGGCCTGATAGTCGCAGACCTTCGCACAGCACGGTGCCGCATGGAGATCCACGACGTCGGCGCCGTGGTATGGCTCCTTCGCAAGTGTGTCTGGTGGGTGCCGGATTTCTCAATCGTGAAATATCACCGCACGCTCATCGAACTGGACGCGGAACTTCGTCGGGGTAACCCCTTCGTCGCTCACTCGACCCGCCACCTGATCGAAATGCGGAAACCGGCGCTCCTGTAGGCGAAGTAAGCAGAACGGTGGCGGTTCTCGGGAGTCACCCGATGCGAAGTAGCCTCACGCCGCACCCGTCTAGGTTTGCGAGCTGGAAGTAACACAGACCCCAATTGGTCAGCAAGGGGTATAGCCGCTCACGGCAGTGCTCGGTGTTGAGGATCGCGGTCCTGTAGGTGAGCTCAACGACATCGACCTCAAGGAGTATCGCAAGACCCACGCCACGGGCTCCTGTGAGACGGCTAGGGTTGAAGTGGTGCGCTGTGGACAATTAAGGTACTGCTTCAAAGAAAATAATCAATCGTTCCAGTCGTACGGGTTGTCATTCGCTTTTTGCAGTGTCTCGACATAACTCGATCTGTAATAGTCATGTCTGTTGTCCGTGGGATAGGAAAGTGTTCCTCGGATGTCGTCCAAATTGGTACAACCCCTGCTTTGCAACCAAGCCGACAAATCTTGTAGAAGTTGTGAAACGTATCCAAGACCGTTTCGTAAAATGGTTGATGTGGTCATAACGGCATTGGCACCGACAAGCAGGTATTTGATAATTTCATCCGCAGTTTCTACCCCGGTGGTGGCCGCTATATGAGTTTTAACCCGATTTCTTACCAAAGCTATGACAGCCAGCGGAAGTCTTATTTCGCGTTTGTCAGATAAATTGACAGTGGGCAAGACCTCTAGGATATTTAGATCAATGTCCGGATAAAGGTATCTGTTGAATAAAACCAGAGCATCCGCTCCAAGGGAGTCAAACTCTTTTATGACATTGGATAACGAAGTGTACATGGGAGACAATTTGACGGCGAGGGGTATGTTCACCTCTTCTTTGACCGATCTGAAGATATCAAAGTGCAATTGTTCGATGTCTGTTCCCTGCATCTCATTTTCACTTATGGGTTGATATAAATTCAGTTCGATTCCGGCGGCTCCGGCATCCTCCATTTTCTTGGCATAAGACACCCAGCTGCCCAAACTGGATCCGTTGAGACTTGCGATAATCGGTATGCCGACCCCAGAACTCGCCGCTTCGATGGTTCGTAAATAAGGGAGGGGGTCAGGAAGTTCCAAAGATGCCTGCGGAAAATACGAAAGAGATTCAAGGAAACTGTCCTCATAATTTTCAAGTATAGAGGCTCTTTGGTGTGCTTCAGTGTTGATCTGCTCTTCAAATAAGGAGTGAAGTACAATGGCTCCCACCCCCGATTCTTCCAAAGCTTTAATTTGATTCAAAGATTGAGACAGCGGTGACGGAGAAGCGATAATGGGGTTTTTTAATTTAAGTCCCATATAATTTGTCGTCAGATTCACTGGACTTTTCTGCTTTCTTATCTCGTGTTTGGGTAGGCTTTAGCCGGTTTGGCGGCCATTTCTTCGTATTGTCGCCACTTTCTGTCGACAGCCTCTTCCGCAAGTTTTAAGAGTATTTCGGATTCCTCGGGGTTGCTGCGGCTGAGGGCGTTGTAACGAATTTCTTCCAAAGCGTATTTTTTGAACGAAATTCTTTTTCTTGGGGAGTCTAAAAGAAAAGGCTTCTCTCCTTTGGACTGCAATACGGGATCGTATCTAAAAAGAGGCCAGTATCCGCTGGCTGTGGCCCGATATTGTTGTTCAAGACCGCACCTCATATCAATCCCGTGCGCTATACAATGGCTGTAAGCGATAATTAAAGAAGGTCCCGGGTAGGCTTCTGCTTCTCTGAAGGCAAGCAAAGTTTGTTTTTTATCAGCGCCCATGGCAACTTTTGACACATATACGTTGCCGTAAGATATGGCTTGCAATGCCAAATCTTTTTTCTCCAGTTTTTTGCCTGATGCCGCAAATTTGGCTATGGACCCGAGAGGCGTGGACTTACTCATCTGCCCGCCGGTATTGGAGTAAACTTCTGTGTCCAAAACAAGGATGTTGACATTTCTGCCGGAGGCAAGCACGTGGTCCAAGCCTCCGGCCCCTATGTCGTAAGCCCAGCCGTCGCCGCCCACTATCCAAACGCTTTTGCGCAATAAGGCATCTGCCACACTTTCCAGATCTCTGGCGCCGACAGAGTCGATTGCCGTCAATTTTTCTCTCAGGAGGTCTATTCTCTGACGTTGCAATTCCAATTCCGATTCTGTTGCCTGGGGTGAGGATGTAATTTCAGCTACGAAACCGCTGCCTAAAAGTTCAGACAAATCCTGCAGGTGCCGCAGAGCTATGTTGTACTGGTGGTCTACGGCAAGTCTGATGCCCAAACCGAATTCGGCATTATCCTCAAACAGTGAATTTGACCAAGCCGGTCCCCGCCCGAATTCGTTGGTGGTCCACGGAGTGGTGGGCAGGTTGCCACCATAGATGGATGAGCATCCTGTGGCATTGGCAATTATTGCCCGGTCGCCAAAGAGTTGGGACAGAAGTTTCAAGTAAGGAGTCTCTCCGCACCCGCTGCAGGCGCCGGAGAACTCAAACAGCGGTTTTAGGTATTGGGTTCCGCGGACCGTCGAGAAATCTATTCTTTCTCTTCGCGGATAAGCTAAAGTTTCAAAAAAAGCCACATTTTCCTTTTCCTGCGCAAGGAGCGGCTCTTTGTCAACCAAATTGATTGCCTTGCTGTTTGTGGCGGATGTGACGGGGCAGGCTTCCACACAAAGTCCGCACCCGGTGCAGTCTTCGGAATAGACTTGCAGGGTGTACATCATGTCCGGCAAACCGCGCTCGATGAGCGGTGCTGATTTAAATTTAGCGGGCGCTCCGGCAATGTCTCGACTGTCGTAATACTTGCTTCTTATCACGCTGTGAGGACAAACAAAACTGCAATTGCCGCATTGTATGCAAATGTCGGGATCCCATTCGGCAACTATATCAGATATGTTTCTCTTCTCAAGGCAAGCTGTTCCGGTCGGCCAAGTTCCGTCCGCCGGGAGCAAACTGACTGGGAGATCCTCCCCCTCACCTTTCATTAACTTCAGAGTTACCCTATCGATAAAAGTATCCTCGCTTGCGACATAAGGGTCTGAATCGGAATCACGATAATCTTCATCTGAGGGTATCTCTACTTTTTCCAAATTCTCCAAAGCGGCTTCAATGGCAGCCAGGTTGGCATCCACAACCTTTTGTCCCCGCTTGCTGTAACTTTTGACGATATATTCCGCAATTTTTTTCTTGGCCGTATCGGTACCGATGATGTTGGATATGGCGAAAAAGCTTGTTTGCAGAATTATATTAATTCTTGATCCGAGCCCAAGTTCCCTTGCTATTTTTGTGGCATTGATGACATACAAGGAAATATTTTTCTCTCTCAGTCTTTTTTTAATGCCGGCATCCAAATGAGCACACACTTCTTTTGCCGTATATGGCGAGTTGAGAAGTAAGGTTGAGGATTTATCGGCACGATCCAAAATTTCCTTGTTGCCCACCAAGTTGAATTGATGGCATCCGATAAAAGAAGCGTGTTCAATCAGATAGGGGGCTTTTATGGGAGATTTTCCGAATCGCAGATGCGATGCAGTTTGTGAGCCAGATTTTTTGGAGTCGTAAACAAAATATCCCTGTGCGTAATATCCCAGGGAGCCCAATATCTTAATGGTATTTTTATTGGCGCCTACGGTTCCGTCCGATCCCAAACCATAAAAAACAGCTTCTATGGTATCTGGCGATCTGGTTTCAAAATCTTTACTGTAGCGTATGCTGGAAAACGTAACATCATCATTGATCCCGACGGTAAATCTGCGTTTTGGTGAATCCGAGTCCAGCGTGTCAAAGACGGCTTTCACCATTCCCGGAGTAAACTCTTTGGAAGACAGTCCGTAACGCCCGCCGATGACAGACGGTCGGGCATTACTGCTGACAAAGGACTCCGCTATCAGTGCTTCAATGTCTAAAAACAAAGGTTCTCCGAGCGAACCAGGTTCTTTCGTCCTGTCCAAAACGGCTATTTTTTCAACCGTAGGCGGCAAAGCTTCTATGATTTGCGCCGCCGGGAAAGGCCTGTAGAGCCTGATTGCCAAAAGACCGACTTTCTCTCCGAAGTTATTTAAGTACTGAACCGTTGTCGCCGTGGTTTCGATGGAAGAACCCATGGCGACAATGACTTTTGTCGCCGCAGGATCCCCGAAGTAGTCAACCAGATGGTATGACCTGTTTGTCAGTCCGGCAAAGTCGTCCATTGCCTCTTGGACAATACCCGGGGTTTTCTCATAGTAAATGTTTACGGCTTCGCGCGTTTGAAAGAATACGTCGGGGTTTTGGGAAGTGCCCCTGATAATTGGGTGTTCGGGAGACAAAGCACGCTTTCTGTTCTGATGTATCAAATCGATAGGCACCAATTGTCTGAGAACTTCATCTTCGATGTACTCTATGGTGTTGAGTTCGTGAGAGGTTCTGAATCCGTCAAAAAAATGGAGAAAAGGAATTTTTGATTTCAGGGTTGCCAATTGGGAGACTGCCGCAAGGTCATGAGCTTCTTGTACTGATGCGGATGCCAACATGGCTATTCCGGTCTGGCGTAGTGCCATCACATCGGAATGATCTCCAAAAATCGACAGAGTCGAAGTCGCCAGGGAACGGGCCGCCACATGGATGACGGTTGAGGACAATTCTCCGGTTATTTTATAAATATCCGGAATCATTAACAATAAGCCTTGTGAAGCAGTAAAAGTTGTTCCGAGTGCGCCTCCCTGGAGTATGCCGTGCAAGGCCCCGGCAGCGCCTCCTTCGCTTTGCATTTCTATGACCTGGGGTATAGAGCCGTAGATATTCCTCTTTTTTTGGGTAGACCACTCATCCGTCAGTTCGGCCATGGGGGAAGATGGGGTAATTGGGTAAATGGCACAAAGTTCGTTTAGCCTATATGCCACCGAAGCCGCCGCTTCGTTTCCGTCTACTGTTATTTGCATAACCTAACCTTTCACATCCTCTACCATTTCAATGGCGTGCACCGGGCACTGTTCAAAACATGCTCTGCAACCTGTACACAAGTTGTAATCAAATTTGTAACGGTTACCTTTGCCGAGTTTTATAACTGCATGTTCGGGGCACGCGGCAAAGCAGCCGTCGCATTCAAAGCAATTGCCACACGATAAACAGCGTGCGGCTTCAAAGTGAGCCTCTTCCTCGGATAGAGTGGCGACCACCTCATCAAAATTTTTAACTCTATCCTGCGGGGATTTATGCTGAGGTTTTTCAGCAAGGAGGTCTTTGAAATACCAAAGATTCAAGTCTGATATATGAACAACATCATGTTTCCCGAGAAGTGTAAATTCATTTCCTGATAACCAGGTATCGATATTTTTTGCGGCTTTTTTGCCGTGCCCTATGGCAATTGTGACGGTTTTTTCCGCCGGCACCATATCGCCGCCGGCAAAAATACCCGGATGGCCAGTCATCATTTGGTTATTTACGACAACGGTACCGTCGTTTTTAAACTCTATGCCTTGCACCGAAGCCAAAAAGTCTGTTTCACTGTTTTGGCCCAACGCAAGGATGACGCTGTCGGCGGAAACGGTCTCTTTTTTTCCGGTCGGTTTGGGTACGCCGTTTTCATCCAATTCCATGAGTTCCAACTCCATGCCTTTTTCCCCGAAGGCGGTAATGGTTCGCAACCAATGGATTTGGACTCCCTCAAGAAGTGCCTCGTCGGCTTCTTCTTCGTGAGCCGGCATCTGCTCTCTGGTTCTTCTGTAGACGATTACGGTTTCTTCCGCACCAAGCCGTTTTGCCGTACGGGCGGCGTCCATGGCCGTATTGCCGCCGCCGTAAACCGCAACCTTGCGTCCTATGAGCGGCCTTTCTCCTTCTGCGACGTTGTGCAAGAATTGGATGGCATCCACTATTTTTGAGGCGTCACGGGTGGGTATATTGACGCGTTTTGCCAGATGGGCACCCACGGCCACGAAAACGGCATCGAAACCGCCGCTTTCTTTTTCTTCCAAAACATCGTTGACTTTATGACTGAGTTTGAAACTCACGCCCAGCTCTTCCAGCCGGTTGATTTCAGCGTCGAGGACTTCCCTTGGCAGACGGTATGAAGGGATTCCGTACCTCATCATCCCCCCCGCTTGTTTGCCCGCGTCTCTGACTTCGACTTGGTGGCCGAGAAGTGTTAAGTGATAAGCGGCGGATAAACCGGAGGGACCGGCACCTATCACCAAAACCTTTTTGCCGGAGTTCTTCTTTGGCTTGACGAAAGAAAGTTTTTCCTTCAGGGCAAAATCGCCCACAAATCTTTCTACATTATGGACTCCTATCGACGTGTCCAAATCCTTACGGTTGCAGGCATCCTCGCACGGGTGATAGCACACCCTTCCGTGGACAGCAGGGAAAGGATTGTCTTTGGTGATTATTTCCCAAGCTTTTTGATAATTGTGCTGCTCTGTTTCATAGAGCCAAGCTTGGATATTTTCACCGGCGGGACACGCTTGGTTGCAGGGCGGCAATAGATCCAGGTAAACAGGCTTAAAAGCCCTTACGGGCCCGCTTCTGTAGGTAGGTTCGGATAGGTTGGGTACGGTTGTGATATCAAATGGCATGTCTGGCACATATTCAATTCTGTCAGTACTGAATATTGATCAATAGGGTCTAAAGGCATAAAGACCCGGTGCGCCGTACCCGAAGGGGTTATGAGTCGGAATTTCTGTAAACCGAGTGACTTATTAGGAGGTCTTGTACGAGCTCAAAGGCCATATTTGTTTTGGGTGCTTAAAAGTTTTACTTTTTGCGGCAAAATATCTGAAATTCCTACAAAGGCTATTTGTTTAACCGATAGGCAATCCTCTCCCTTCCCTTTAATCCGGCGATTTTTTGTCTGTCCAAAGTATTGCATTTATGATGGTTAGAAGTGAAAAAAATCATAGTGTCGAAAAGATTATTTACAAACCTTTCTTTGGCTGTGGCAGTATGCTACGCGTTGCTGATTGCCACCGGCGGAGCGGTGCGTCTCACCGGTTCCGGACTCGGTTGCGCGGATTGGCCCACGTGTTCGGCCGGGCATCTGATCGCCTCCGATTCTTTCCATCCCTTGGTTGAGTTCTCCAACCGGATGGTTACGGTTGCTGTCAGCGTGGTAACCGTGGTTACGTTTCTGGCCTCTTTTTACAGAAATCCGCGTTCGCGTAAACTGATTTTGCTGACGGGAATCATCTTTGCCGGTTTGGCGGGACAGGTTGTCGTGGGGGGCCTCCTTGTTTTGACAAAATTAAACCCCTACCTTGTCGCCCTGCATTTTCTCTTGACCATAGGAATTTTAGTCGTTGCCATATTTCTCTTTCACCTGTCGCGGCAAGCGAAAACATATAAAAAAACCCCTTTGGTGACGTCGGAAATTATCAATCTGACCCGCCTGCTGCTTCTGGTTTTGACCGCAGTTACCGCTGCCGGTACGATGGTAACCGGATCCGGTCCTCATGCCGGCGGGAAAGGGGCACAGCGCGTTCCCATTTCTTTTCGCGACATGGCTGAGTTGCACGCGGACTTAGTTCTTTTCCTGGCGGGATTGACCGTGGCATTGTGGTTTCTGGTCAAACAGGCACGGGTCGCCGGCTCCATTCAAAAGCGTTCCATGAAGTTGGTGGAAATTGTGGGACTGCAGGGTGTTATAGGCTACACCCAATACTTTTTACACGACCAAACGGGATTGGTCGAGATCCACATGATAGGGGTAGCGTCACTGTGGGTTTTTCTGTTTTGGTTCTATCTTCAATTGTATAGTTATCAGCCCTTTGGTGATGCCGAATCACACCGGTTGGCGAACACGGGCTCCGAAGCGTTGGTCAATTCCGGAAACAATTAAAAACGGCACGGCCTTTTGCCCGACCCTCTTTGTTCTGAGCGGCTGAAAAAATTCAAAGGCTTATTTGCCGCATATACAAGCGCGCGCTTATTAAACTGATTAAATTGTAAATAATGACTTTTGACAAAACTGCGCTACCGGATTTAGAAGCCACCGCAGAGCAAATGGGTTCAAGTTTTGTGTGGATCGTGATCGTTTGGAATGACCCCATCAATTTAATGAGTTATGTAACGTACGTGTTCCAAAAGTTATTCGGATATTCGCAGGCCAAAGCTCAGAAGCTTATGCTTGATGTACACAATAAAGGCAGGGCGGTCGTTTCCAGCGGAACGCGCGAAAAGGCGGAATTGGACGTACTGCGTCTGCACGGTTACGGTTTGTGGGCTACACTTGAAAAATCGACGTGATGAAAAAAAGATTTAAGCAGCTGCCCGACGGTAGATATTCCGTTCGATTACCTACCGAAGAGCGCGTGTTGTTAAAAATACTGCCCAATCAATTGCTTGACTCCCTAACGGTTTTATCGGAAGCGTTGTCCGGCAATACAGAAGAACACCCACTCGGGCAACCCGATGACAAAGTACCAGAAGACGAGGAAGACGCTCTTTTATATAAAGACAGTTTTTATACAATTGACGATTTTGAAATTCCAGAGGCCATCAAACGTCTTATACCGAAAGCGTATCCGCGCGATGAAAATGCCCAAAATGATTTTTCAGCCTTGACGGTTGCCAATCTTTTGGGAGAACATGTCGACAATTTAACTTTACTCATGTCGAGTATCTCAAACCAATACCTTACGGCCGACGAACTACACAAGTGGATGGTTGCCCTCAATGATTTACGTTTGGTTATAGGCACGACCATCGGCGTGACGGAAAATTCCTCGCTGCCCGACTACAACGATCCGAGTATCTCCCAGTGGATTGCTTACAGCTACCTGACGGAACTGGTTGAAGACATAGTATCGGTACTGTTCAATGAACTTCCCGATGTCGAAGAAAGCGAAGACCCGGCGTTGCCGGAAGACCCATGGGGGGAGCCGCCGGGAGGCATGAGGTGGGACGGTACGGTAAAACCCGATCAACAGGGTCCGTTTTTTCAAAATTAATATTTAATAAGTCATATCGGTCTGCTTCATAACTAAGGTGTATATGTATTATGGATAAAATTTTATTCGGCAGTCTGCCCTTTCGGTAACCGTGTGACTTCTATGGCTAAAGCTCGCATTTTGGCATTGATGGGCTCCGGAGAAATAGCCCCCAAATTGGTGAAAACACACAGGGAAATAATCACCAAATTCCATAATCCGAAAATAGTATTAATTGCCACTCCGTATAGGTTTCAGGAAAATGTGAAAGAACTGTCGGAAAAAATTATTGATTTTTTTCGGGTAAGCCTCTTGTCTGAAGTAATACCGGTGGATCTGCCTGACGGCAAAGACGATTCATACAGTTACGTTCTTCCGGAACTTGACGATGACTTAAAATACAACAAGTTATTAAAGGAAGCCGATATCGTTTTTTCGGGCCCGGGGAGTCCCAGTTATGCTCTATATAGGTGGCAAAAGAGTTTAACTAAAGACCTGCTGACGGAAAAATTATTAAATGGCGGTGCTGTGGTTTTTTCAAGCGCAGCGGTTTTGACACTGGGAGCCTACAGTGTTCCGGTCTATGAAATTTATAAAGCCGGGGAAGCGCCGAAATGGTTAAAAGGATTAAATATTTTAGAGGCGATAGGCATTCGAGCAGCCCTTATTCCTCACTATAATAATGCGGAAGGTGGGACGCACGACACCAGATTTTGTTACCTGGGGGAACGTCGACTTGCTTTTTTAGAAGATCAATTGCCCCGTGACACAGTAATTTTGGGTATCGACGAACACACGTGCCTGTCGGTAGATTTGGATGAATCCGCCGTCAAAGTGAGCGGTTTGGGTAATGTCACCGTCAGGTACAGAGGTGAATCCCGCATAATAAATACCGGCACAACTTTGAAACTCGACGGTTTGCGGGAAATAATTTCCTCTCTGATGCCGGACGGCAAAGAAGACCCCTTTTCTCGCAAGGTATTTTCTGGTCGGCAACACCAAGAGACAACCGAATTTGAGCAAACCGGCTTGCATGACAATGGAGTGAATGCTGACAACCGAGGCGCGGATACCGAACTCCGAGAGGTATTTTTGGGGTTTGAAGAAGAGTTTGTCCACTCGCTAAATGAAAAAGATGCCGATAAAATTTTTTCCGTATTGAGTGAAGCTTTAAATTTTCTCATGAGCGCCTTTTTGGCAGCCGATCCGCTTGCCGAAGAAAGCATAAAGTTTGCTTTGAATAAACTAAAAAGCAGGTTTTTGCTTCTTCTTCGAGAGCTTGTCTCTTGTGCCAAGAATGGCTTTGTCGACAAAAAAATACTTTACGCTCCTCTCGTGAACGGTTTGATTGCAATGCGCAATGAGGCAAGAGACGCCAATCTTTATCATGAGGCAGATAGACTGAGGGATATTTTATTGTCGGCAGGGATCCAGATCCAAGATACAGCCGACATTACAACTTGGAACTTTAAAGACTAAGAAGAAGCGGTGGCTTGTGATGCAAAAACACGCCGACTGTAGGATTAGTGGCCAAATTAAGCCGTCTTGATAAATCGATACTGTTTAAACTGCTAATCTCTATTTAGTCATTAACCGGCCCCCATCGTCTAGAGGCCTAGGACGTCGCCCTTTCAAGGCGGAAGCACGGGTCCGAATCCCGTTGGGGGTGCCAACCGTACCGCCTTACGAGATCAGGAATTATTACCCCTGATGTCGTAAGGTTGCCGTCAGAGTAGATTAGTGCAGCATAAACTATCTAAATACTTAAAGCCCAGAAAGAAAGTTACTGGCAGGCAGATGTTGAAAAGTTATTTTCGATTGCCTCAGGCTGGGATGCAAAAGAGTTTTTCATGGCCAATCCGTCAGTAGTGTTTGATGCGAAGCCACGATAATAAAGAGCGTCGCGGCAAAAGCGCTTTCGATCAGCGAAGAGCAGCCAATTGTTCAGATCAGCCGTCACGAAGACCGGTATTATAAATTATCGATTAAAGAGGAAAGCGGCGTAAGCCAGGTATTGGCGGAGTTGCTGTCCGGTACCACTTCTTATGAAATTTTTAAGATGAGCTTTTATTTTTTGATTAGCAAAAAATACAAAAAATAACTTTTTAAGGTGCTACTTTTAAACAACAGATATGAGGCGTCATTTACTGGCACCCCATATAAAGTAAGGACCTGTGGTGCAGCTCGGAGTGCACGCCGGCCTGTCAAGCCGGAGGTCGCGGGTTCAAATCCCGTCAGGTCCGCTACAACTTTGACGGATACTTGTTTTCTGTGTCCGCCAAGTATGGTCGGGTAGCTCAGTTGGCAGAGCGCGCGCCTGAAAAGCGTGAGGTCACCGGATCGACGCCGGTCCCGACCACAAATTTTTTAACCAAATTTCCCCGTTAAGGCCATTACGGGAGTGTTTTGTCCGGGAAAACCGACGTATATATTCGATATTGGAATATATATTCCAATCCGATGACATACGCATTACAGTTATGCATACATCGTCAATAAATACTTCTTCTGCTCTTGACTCCCTATTTTTTCTAAGGTAGACCTTTTATTGCTTTGGAAATGCCAAGGCATACCATCATTTCAATAGGGGAGTCAACATGATAGGTGCGAAAATGAAGCAAGTTTTGCAGATTGCAAAAAAACATATCTTGGTAAGTACCCTCTTTCTATCAGGTATGACGGCGGTAGTGGGCGGTGTCGCGGTATCCAATGTAGGTGCCGCTGTGTCTGCATCTTCCACTGCCCCCATCAACTCTTTGTATCACCGGTACCAGTATAAATCGCGTCATCTTATCGGATTTGAGTCGGGTGTCAGCAGACCGGCAGGCGGATGTACTTACGAAAACCATCTCATTTCCTGTACTGCCGGAAGGGGAAATATGGGGATGCCTTTCCCTCCGGAACCGCCGATGCATCCGGGCTATCCAAATATGCCTTTCCCTCCGGAACCGCCGATGCATCCGGGCTATCCAAATATGCCTTTCCCTTCCACATCAACAACCTGTCAAGCGGCCTCATCGGGGGATGCCGTACCGACGGCACGGGCTGTGGTGTCAATAAAAATGACGCAATATGGGCCGGTCCTGGCTGTCGGGAGTGGGTCTAATGTCAATTGCTCCCTATATACTCTGACGGCCGACAACACCGCCGCGTCGCCGGCAACCTACGGTTGTACCGATACACCTGTAGTGCCGAATTTGGGTTCATGTGCCCAAAATATATGGCCGGCCTTGCTTTCTGACGGTACCCCTGTAGCGGGAATGGGCGTAAACCCCCATTTATTGGGAATCGTCAAAAGAACGGACGTCATCAGCGGGAAAACCGTTGATCAGGTAACTTATAATGGGCATCCCTTGTATCAATTCTTCCTCGACAAGAAATCAAACGATCTGAACGGTGCTGGTTTGAACGACGGTTTAGCCGGCGGTGTTTGGTATCTCATGTCTCCGATGGGTATACCTGCCGCAGGTCATGCTACCGTGACACTCGAGGGCACGACAAATGCCGGTGTTGTATTATCCGTTTTGATGAATACCGGAGCCGGTTATAAAGAGTATCCGGTATATACGTTCAGTGGAGATGCAAACGGTAAAGTATCGTGCACAGGGAAGTGCGCTCAATTCTGGCCGCCCGTTTTGACATCGGAATTTCCTATAGCCACGAACGGCGTAAACCAAATGCTTTTGGGAGTTACCAGGAATTCAGCCGGCAGTCTGCAAGTCACTTATAACGGGCATCCCTTGTATCTGTTCATAAAAGATGCTGCCATCAGCGCCGCAGGTGAAGCTACAGGCAATGGCTTGGGGGCTTTGTTTGGCGGTACGTTTGAGACCGTTAACCCCGCGACACCCGTGACTTCTTCCACTACCACAACAACGGCGGCTCCGACCACAACAACGGCGGCTCCGACCACAACAACGGCGGCTCCGACCACAACAACAAAGGCTCCGACCACAACAACGGCGGCTCCGACCACAACAACGGCGGCTCCGACCACAACAACAAATCTATACGGTTAGGCAGTACAGCAACGCGACAATCAGCCAATGATGCTTAGTGATTGAAGAAAGACCAGTTGGGTGAATCAAATAGGTTTACTCAACTGGTCTTTTGATTAATTTGTAGATTTCCAGACGTTATAAGATTTCTCGTTGTCAATTAAAAACGATGCCACAGATGAAGGCCATTCTTTGTTTAATTTAGCTGCCACCAAAAGTCCTCCTATGCAAGAGGGAGTGGTGGGCGCCTTTATTGTCGCACCCGGCAGGTATTGGTGAATGTATTTCTGGAATAGCGGACTTTTGTCGACAAATCCGCCTACGAGACCTAAATCAAACTGACCGGAATCGAGATGCAAATTGCTTAATGCGCAGATTACTAGAGATTCTATATCTTTTGCTGCCTCGATAAAAACTTCTATAGCTACCTCGTCACCTTCCAAAGCCGCTGTTTCCACTGTCGGGCCAAAACCGGCTATCTCCGCTTTTGTAAAAGGTCGGTGATATGCCGCTTTTGCTAGATGCAATACCGTGGGGACGTTGTAATGCTGGAGTGCTAGATCGGACAGTACAGTTTCTTTACCCCTGCCGTCGCGCCATTGGAATATTTTTTTGAGGCCGTTGAGTCCTATCAGATAGCCGCTTCCTTCGTCGGCAAACAGGTGCCCCCATCCGCCGACGCGCCAAGCCATTCCGCCGTCATTAACGCCGAAACAATTACTGCCCGTACCCGAGATGACTACAACCCCTTCTTGACACATCAGCGCAGTCGCCCAAGCGCTTACAACATCATTCATGATCAATACGGTCGTTTTACCTATTGCATCCCTGATTACATTTTCCATAGCAATTATTTCACTGCGTTCGTCTATACCTGATATACCACCAAAGGCTGCCTTGACGATAAAGTCCTTTTCGTTGTCGGCTTTTGCTTTTAAAAACACCTCGTTTATGCTCTTCAGAATATTTTTAGTAGCTGTTTCTGTGCCGTAAGCTTCGGGGTTTCCGGGTCCTGTCCGGGTAAAGTAGACTTTGCCGTTTGGGAGGTAAAGCGCCGTTTCTGTCTTTGTGCCGCCACCGTCTATCGACAAATAGGCGCTCTTTATTTCAGACCCCGGTTTTATATTTGGTGCAAGTTCAGGAGGTATAGCGATTAGAGATTCTTGAGCAGTCATTATCCCCATAATAGTTATGAAGTAAAGCAAAAAAAAGTTTTTGATTACAAAATAAATTCAAATGTTCGGTAGAGAATAAAAGTTGGCAGCTTTGTTTTTCTTGTTTGCAGACAGTTTATTGTCTAAGTACGCGTACGGCTGTGTTTGTTATATGGATGGAATTGATAAAAATTTTGATTTTGAAACAGCACTTTTCATTGTCCCTGGTAACGTGGTTAAACAAGAATTCGCCGGTCGCAGTTTTATTTGCAATTTATCCAATTGTTTTATATTGTGTTCATGCCTACTTTATTAATAATAGGTGATAAACAAAAATTCATAAAAAGAAAACAATTTTTTGAAAAGCTGTATTGGTGTTTTATTGGATTTGAATGTAAATATCTTGATGGTCGGGCTATGTCTTATAAACTGAAATTAATGTGGTCAACACGTATCTTTTGCACGATCATGTCAATATTATTGCTACTTGCATACTTCCTATTTCCGTCTTTCGGCTCTGTCGCATATGCCGAAGGAGTTTTACCGCTGTCGGTTATTTCTCAACCGAAAATTACCAGATTAAGTCCTCCTTCGGGAGCTTCGGGTACTCAGGTGACGGTTATCGGCAGTGGATTCGGTGCAGACACAACCGTATCTATAGGCGGCACTGTCGTATCGGCAACAGTGAAGCCCAATGACAGAGCATTGGTGTTCACTGTTCCGAATTTGCCCGTCAAAAGTGCGACAATTATTGTCAATAACCCGGGTACGATAGAGGCAAGTGCTGTTTTTCAGGTGCTGGCACCCCTTGTTTTTAACCAAGCCACCATTCCTGTGGTGGAAGCCGGGCAAAATCTTTCTCTAAAGCTGACGGCGACGGGAGGAAAGTCTCCGTATACTTTTTCTTCCTCCGGTCCTCTGCCGGCGGGTATTCAGATATCGGCAGCCGGTTCGATTCAAGGCACTCCGACCCAATCCGGAGTTTTTATCGCAACCTTACTCGTGACAGACAGCAATCACCTGACTGCCAAGTCAAACGTGACTTTTACGATAACACCCGGACCGGTCATAACGACACAGGCGCTTGCTCCGGTGATACAGGGTTCAAACTTCTCAGACACTTTATCGGCGACGGGAGGGAGTCCTCCTTATAGTTGGACTATAGCAAAAGGAGCCATTCCCGGAGGTCTGCTACTGACTTCAAACGGAATTTTGGAAGGGCGGCCCGGTGTCGCCGGAGTATATAACATTGATATCAAAATCATCGATTCCCTCGGGGCTTTTACGACCTCCTCCTTTTCCTTTACAGTAAAAGCTCCTCCGCCTCCCCCGCAAAGTGTCGTAATTGTGAGCAGGGGAGGCCGGTTTGCTTCTTATGATTCTTCCACCGCGACTCCGGTCCAAGTACCGGCAAAAGGTCATTTGCCCGGTATTACGATAGGGGTAGCCGAGTCGGCGGGGTCCTCCGGATATTTTGTTGTCAATTCGGTGGGCAGGATCACAACTTTTGGCGGCAGTTTTCCCTTAAGGTCTTTGCCCAGAAAAAAACTGCAAGGCCGCATTATTGCTTTGGCTTCTGATCCGTCGGCTCCAGGCTATTGGCTATTGAGCAACAAAGGTGTTATCTATCGGGGCGGCAAAGCCAAGTTTTATAGAACCTTTTTATCCAACGCACCGGTAAGGGGAAAATACAAAATTACTGAAACCCCTCTGGCCCATCAACACCTGGTTGGGATTGCAAGCGCGCCTCATGGCGGCGGCTACTGGGCTATCACTGCCAACGGTTGGCTTTGGGGTTTCGGGTCGGCAAAACGACTGGTACCCTTATACCTACGCAAAGCGGTAAAAGCGTACCATAGTCACGTAGTGTCAATAGTGTCGGCCAAAGTCGGTATGGGATTTTATGTGGTGCTGGCCAACGGTCAGGTTTTGTCATTCGGGTCGGCGGTCAACTATGGGAGCCCCGGTATCCGCCTTGCCGATGCCGCCACCATCGTCATCGCTCCCGGGGGCAAAGGTTACTGGTTGCTCACCAAAAAAGGCCAGCTTATTCCTTTCGGCCAAGCCTCGGCTGTCACGTTTGTAGGCGGGGATTATTTAAACAACTCCGTGGTAAGCGGAGTTGCAATGCGATAGCCGAAACAATCCTAAACGTTTGATTTGGCCGAGATCAGTTTTTCCAGCACTTCGTCCGGTACGGCCAAACTGCCTTGCCCGATGCCGATAAACAGGTCCGGTTTATATTTTCCATGGAAATCAGATCCGCCGGTTGGGATAAAGCCGTATTTTTCCGCTAAAGCAACCAGCTTTAATATCGTACCGGGAGTGTATTTGCCGTAGTAAGATTCTATGCCTACAACTCCGATTTCTTTCATGTGAGCCAAGCTCTGTTCTAATCGGTCAAAACTGAAACTGCCCGATAAAGGATGTGCAAGCGATGTGACTCCCCCCGAAAGACTGACGACTTGTACCAATTCCTCAAGCTCAATACGTTCTTTGGGTATGTAAGCTTTGCCGTTGTTGCCGAGCCAGACAGTGAAAGCTTCGTCAAGAGAGCCCACCATTTTATGATTTAAGAGTACTTGGGCAAAGTGAGGTCTGCCGATTAAACCGACTCCGGCTTCTTTCTTGACCTCGTCCAGAGTAATACCCATTCCGAGTTCGTTCAATTTGAGTACAAGACGCTCATTTCTGGTAGAGCGGTCGTGTTGCAAAGCTTCCAAATACAGTCCCAGGGGACTTTTTGAATCCGAGACAAAATAACATAGAACGTGAACGGATATATTTTTGCCATACAGACAACTCACTTCACATCCAGGAATCAGGGTTATACCCAGCTCTTCTGCTCGTTTGGCAGCGCGTTCCAATCCGTCAAAAGTATCGTGATCCGTCAGGGCTATCGCAGTCAATTCGGTGTCTTTTGCCGCTTCTATGATTGATTCCGGAGTTTCGGAACCGTCGGAAAAGTTGGAATGTATATGAAGATCGATCACAACAAAAAGATAGTTCTTTATCGAAGGCGGGGTAAGAAAATTTTGGAAAGAACAAAAAAGACGGATATTTCTATATCGGAGGTATTGTCTGTTCGTATTGCTTTTGGGCACGAAGCCCGTGCCGGTGGTGGCATAATGTATTAAGTGGAAGAAGCTTGCGGAGTTTTTGGTATCTATGCACCGGGCATGGATGTGGCGCCTTTGGTATTTGACGGAATTTTTGCTTTGCAACACAGAGGGCAAGAGTCTGCCGGCATTGCGGTAAGCGACAGTGTTTCGATAACGGTTGTCAAAGATCTGGGACTTGTCACGCGGGTCTTCGATCAAAATACTTTGCAGTCCCTTTCCGGTTACCTGGGTCTTGGACACGTGAGGTATTCGACGGCGGGAAAAAAAGATTGGATGAGTGCCCAGCCGGCTTACAGGTCTGCCGGTGAAGTGGGTTTTGCACTCGGACATAACGGCAATCTGACCAATGTGGAAGAACTCGCCTCCTTGGCAAATATGCTGCCCGGCGTTCTTACCAGCGATTCTGATATAGTTGCCGAGCTGATAAGTCAGACCATCAACTCTTTGCAGCCAACATGCGCATCCGACGTTCAGGATGCTCGCCTCCCGGACAGAACCATATGTGGGCCGGAGGAAGCCGATAAAGACAATTTGCTTCTGCAGGCCCTGTTCCAAATCCTTCCCCATCTGAAAGGGGCTTTTTCCTTCGGTTTGATCGACGCCAATCAGTTGATAGCTATACGTGACTCCAACGGCTTTAGACCGCTTTGTTTGGGCAAGCTGCCTTCGGATAATGCTCCATCAGGTGCTTATGCCATTGCTTCGGAAAGTCCGGCGCTGGATATAGTCGGGGCTGATTTCATAAGAGAAATTCAACCAGGAGAAGTGTTGGTCATTGACAAATTCGGACCCCGCTCTTATTTTCCTTTCGAAAAAGAGCGTGTAAAGCCCAGCTTATGTTTGTTTGAATTTGTTTATTTCGCAAGACCGGATGCCGTGCTATGCGGATCGGAAGTACACGCCACCAGGCTTCGCATGGGCATGCACCTGGCTATGCAGGCGCCGGCAGACGCGGATTTGGTGATAGGAGTTCCCGATTCCGGCGTACCGGCGGCGGAGGGGTTTGCCATGCAAAGCGGCATCCCTTACGGTCAGGGGTTGGTAAAAAACCGTTACATAGGGAGAACTTTCATTACTCCCAATCAAAAAGCGAGAACGGATGCCGTAAGAAGGAAATTGAATCCTTTGAAAGAAAGCGTCAAGGGGAAAAAACTTGTTGTGGTGGACGACTCAATAGTTCGCGGTACCACAATCCGGCAAATAGTTTCCATTTTGCGTGATGCCGGTGCCACGGAAGTCCATTTGAGAGTTTCCTCTCCTCCGTTTAAGTGGCCTTGTTTTTATGGCATTGATACGCCGTCACGTGAAGAACTTCTTGCTGCCAAGTACAGCGAAGAAGATATGATCGATATTTTGGACGTGGACTCCATCTCCTACTTGAATCTGGAAAGCCTTTTTGACGCCATAAACGTCGGGAGAAACGGCTTTTGTGATGCCTGTTTAACCGGCAACTACCCCACGCAAATTCCGGTTACGATTAAAACCGGGTCTGCGACCTAGAAACCGCTTCCTGTAACGATTTAAGATTTTGACTCAATCATCCGGATTCGGATGGGGTTGAAAGATCTCAAGGAATTCACTCGACTGCACAAAGTATGTCTTCATTTTTGACGGTAGTTCTCAGGTTCGCGGAGTATACGGATTCATAATGTAAATAGCTTTCTGCTGAAGGTTGCCAAGTCATCCGCCACTCGTCCGGCTTGTTCGTATAGCCTGTCGAGTTACAGGGTAACCGTTTGAATGGTCAAAAAGTGTCAGTCAGAACTCTTTCCTTTTCCATCTGTTGTTTAGGGATACAAACAGGGCTTTTTTCACAATATGAAGTGTGCATAAAACATGAGATGTTGTAGGGATTTATATCGGAAAAAGTAAAACGGCAACTCTTTAAGTATGTACTGCTATGGAGTTTAAATAAATGGTTACGGTACGCGAGTTTCCCGTTTGAAGTAATTTTGTATGACGCCAGGGTTAATTTCTAAATCATTTTATGCATGTAAAAATAAAATATATATTTAAACCAAGTTATTAAATGTCTGGAGAATAGTTGTCTACTGATGCAGTTGTTTTTCATATACTTGCCTATGCAATAGCTTTCTTGTCTTTGTTGAGAATCGGGCTTTGGGCTTACAGAAGAAAAATAGTTCTTTTACAAAGTCAGGCATTAATAGATCTGAAAAGCCTGAACAAAGATTTTGCAGATCTTTCACATCGACCAACATCGGTAAACAAAACATTTAGCAGGACTGTCAGCTCAAAAGCTAAATTTGATAATTTCAATTTTGAGTATTATGCGGCTGAATGCATGATTGAGGGAAAAGATGACTTTATAAAAGTTATTGAGAACCTGAATCAGCAGAAGCGCCGTTACCAGGAGTATGTACTGCGATATGAATCACTGAGGGATCTCAAATTGAAAACGACATCCGCAAGACGCCTTCGTCAAGATATCTTTAATAAGGTAGAGCACAGAATATTTTCGCATAAGAAAATCAAGGAATATCAACCGTCACTGAAATTCTACTTTATGGTCACGTATACCAGCCCAAAAGGAAAAAACCATTACGAAAAACATATTTCATGGGATCTTGATGCTTTTCAGAAGGGACTGTCTTCGGCAATTGAAACGGCAAACAAGATGAGCAGTGAGACATTCCAAAGAAATTTGGAACGCAGTAAAATGACCCGGACTCTGCGATATAAAGTACTTGACAGAGACGGCCACCGATGCAAAAAATGTGGCCGGAGTCCTCAAGACGGTATAATTCTGCACGTCGACCACATTAATCCTATCAGCAAGGGGGGCAAAACTAACTTGGGGAATTTGCAAACTCTGTGTGCCGATTGCAATTTGGGTAAAAGCAACCGATATATAGACTGACTATACGATTTGATGGTCTGAAAGATAGCCTGCCAACCGGGTAAAATATATATATAAAGCAGCCATGGCGCAGCGTCGAAAAGAAGTTGTGGCAAAACCCTCATTTCGACTTGAGCAGAACTTCATGCTTTTTATAGCAAGCGGCACCAAAGATGTACTTTTTGAGCTGTATTAACTTCGCGGGCATATCTTCGGCGGAGTTTGGAAATAAGCGTTCTTTGTTTGATGCGCTGCTAAGAAAGAAAAGCCCAGGCAGATTAGGGCAGTATAGCTTTTTATGGAAATACGAACCAATTGCAATTGTTGTCGTGAGTTAGGGTGAGCGACATCTTCCGCCATTTTTCCCTGTTCACACTGCTTTAATTTAGAAAGACAGGAATTTGACGCCGTGCGGAATAATTTAGTATCTAAAAAAGTTATATCTAAGATAGATAATAACTGTTGGACAGATAGAAAAGAATTTGGGAAACTGAATTCAAGTTAGAGGACTGACTTAAGGAGGTAAAAAGTATGAGTAAGTTTAAGCTTCTTGAGCAATCAGACAATTGGTATGTTTCCAGAACTGCAGATCTTACCGAAAAAGGATTGGCTCTGTTGCAACCCGGAAAGCAAATTATAGGCCGACACGGAAGTGTGTTGACCGTACTTTCCCACGAGCCTCACTCGCAATCATTGGACATGGGAGAGGCCGTCTCTTCTGCAAAAGTATATCAAGCTACCCTCAGTCATGCAGGCAGACTGTCGTTTACTCACCCGGTGGAACTGTTGGTCAAGCCGATTGCACCAAAAAAAGTTGAAGTAGGATTGACTGTGGCAAGCGGTAAGCCGCACAGGTTTATATCGCCTCAGCGCTATTTCACTTCAGCTTGGTCGGTATTGGACGAACTCTATGACCAGTTGGGAAAAAATAATAACTCAAGGGCAGCATAGTCACAAAGGCGACTCATGTGTACCGAGACGCCATGCCGGAAATTCCGACATGGCGTCTCGTGCGGAAATTAGAAAAAGATATCACTAGACAATGCATGCTATTTCTAGTTGAATCGGTTAGGTGACAGATAACGACATTCACAATAGTCCAAGTTGGAGATCTGTCGGCATATTTGCCATTGCGATCGTAGCTTTAGCTTCCGGATTTGGGCAATTTGGAGTGGTGTCTGCTCTCGGTGATGTCGTAAAGTCATTCGGTCACGTCAAAACCCAAGGCGCGACTGTGGCCGACGAGGCCGGTTTGTCGGGTACTTTGCTGGGCGTTGGGCTGGCGATTTTACGTCTTTCATCCATGTTGGGCATGCCGCTGGCCTCTTTGGCTGATCGTTTTGGCAGGAGAATAATCTTAATTCTTACCTGTGCCATAGGCCTGTGCCTTACGATTTTGGCGGCTTTCAGCCCCAACTATTGGTACTTTGTGGCCATTTTTGCTTTGGGTAGGCCATTTTTGAGTGCCACCAATGCCATTGCTCAGGTGGGTGCGGCGGAAGAAACCGATTCTCGCAACAGAGCCAAAGCGGTTGCTTTAGTGGTTGCCGGTTATGGCATAGGAGCGGGTCTGACGGCTGTCATCAACGGTTTGGCGGCAAAAGTTTTGGGTTTCCGAGGACTATTTGCACTGGCCTTTATTCCGTTTTTACTCGTTATCATCATTGCGCCAAAAGTGCCTGAAACCCGTTTATTCATGCATGAAGCAGAAGAACAAAGAACGCGTCCCAAACTCGGTACGGTTCCCAAGGGCCTTGGGAAAAGACTTATTTTAGTAAATGTTATAGTTTGGGGCATATCGATTGTGACCGGCCCTGCCAATAGCTTTGTTTTCTTATATGCACAAAATATATTGAAGATCTCCGGTAAGATCACGGCCCTTATGGTTGTCGCAGCGGGGTTGACCGGTCTGTTAGGGTTGATAGTTGGGCGCTATCTCGCAGACAGAGTCGGCCGCAGGACGGCAAGCTACTTAGCCATGACGGGTGTTATCCTGACCGCTTTTTTGATATATTCTGGCGGTAAATTCGGCTTATTTATTGGCTATGAAATGGAAATATTTGCAACAGCTGCTTTCGGGCCAGCGGGAGGCACATTTTCAAATGAATTGTTTCCCACAAGTGCCAGAGCAGCCGTAGTGGGCTGGAGCATAATAGCAAGTGTTTTAGGGGCAGTCATGGGTCTGCTGCTTTTTGGTTCTTTGGCTGATGCCGGCGGAAGGTTTTCATCGGGGGCGGAGTTTACGTTTTTACCCATGCTGTTGATCGCCCTACTTCTATTCTTCTTGCCTGAAACAAAGGGTCAGGAATTGACCGAATTATGGCCCGATCCCAAAGACTTGTCTTTGGACAGCCATTAGAAAAACTTGCATCGGCAATCAATATATTGTGGCCATCCTGTAAAGCAAAAACCACAGTCATAACTCTGCAATGAATTTATGTTAACTGTGTATTAGGCGGATATTGGAAATACAAGCGTTAATTTTTATGATTCGGTGATAAGTCACTTTTTCGTTTTAAATGTGTTGTTATTTGCGAATTATCAACTAATCTAAACTAATGTGTTTTGTTTTCGCAGATCCGGTTATAACACGTTCTCTGGGTTGGTAAAACTGGGTTTTGTGACTAAGACTGTGCGGTTGGTCGGTTTAATTTTTATATTGTCTGCATTGTCTGTACCGGCGGCTTTTGCTTCCGTTAAGAGCAAAACTCACAGGTTTTCACAAGCGCCATCTTACGCGGTCCCGTCAGGACAATCCAAGATGCTTATAGTCGGTCCTATTTACCACTCAAAAAGTGTAGCTACAAAAAGCTATATCGCAGAGCGCAGCAATAAATTAATGCCGCTTTTGACAAAGGGAGCTCCAAAAAACTTTATCGGCAGCACTTCCTGTTCTCCCGCTCCCGCCCAAACGGCTTCGGCCGTTACAGCTCTTTACCGCAAGGGATCAAAAGGATCACGCGGACCTCTTTTTACCGCCGGTCGTTTGTCAGGTTTGCAGGTCACTACCACATTACCCATCAATCCTGCTTTGACAACCACAACCGGTACAACCACCGCGGCAACGACGACAACCGCGGCAACGACAACCACCACCGCGGCAACGACAACCACCACCGCGGCGACGACAACCACCACCGCGGCACCGGCGGTTACGCAACTGAGTTCTTTGACGGAAACAAACTTACCGGTCGTACCCACAACCACTTCTGCCAATTTGGACAGTACGGTAACGCCATCGCCCGGGCTGTACGACATGTTTTTGTCAAACGGCTCCATACACAATTTGGCAAAAGCCAACTTTTACGGCTCGCCCATTCACAAAAAGACCAGATCGCCGATAGTATCCATGGCTTCGACTGCATATGGGACGGGGTACCTATTGGTAACCGCCGCCGGAAATATTTACAACTACGGAAATGCCAACTTTTACGGCTCACCCATCCACAAAAAATTGAGGAAACCTCTCGTTGCCATTAATGCAACTCCGGACGGCAAGGGCTATTGGGTAGTTGACTCGAACGGTGCCGTCTACAACTACGGCGACGCCCCTTTTTGCGGTTCTTTGATCCACACAAGGCTTTCTTCCCGGGTTGTTTCCATGGCGGTTACTCCGGACGGCAAAGGTTATTGGTTGGTAACGGCCAAAGGCGACGTTTACAGTTTTGGCGACGCATTAAATTTGACATCCCCCGCTCCCACAAAGCTTTCTTCCCCGATAGTTTCCATGGCGGTTACTCCGGACGGCAAAGGTTATTGGTTGGTAACGGCCAAAGGCGATATTTATAATACCGGTGACGCCAAGTTTTACGGTTCGCCCATCCATAAACATTTCACAAGACCCATCGTTTCCATAGCGGCTTCCCCTGACGGCAAGGGCTATCTGACGGCGACTGCCAAAGGGCAGGTGTTCAATTACGGTGACGCCAAGTTTTACGGTTCGTTGGTGCATCAAAGATTTGGCCGCAAAGTTATCACGATGGGTTTGGTGGTTCAAGCAGCCCCCGCGCCTCCGCCTGTCACGGTTGTCAACTCGCTTAAACAGGCCCCCTTCTCCTACGGCTTAATCGGGAATGACATAAGCAATTTTCAGTGCTCCACACCCGGGTCGTCCACCCTGGGAAATAAGCTGCCCTCTACTTCTCCGATTACGATTATTGAGGCGGCGGGTTGGCTCGATAACGCCGATAACCCATGTCTGAGTGCCGAAGCGGGCTGGGCCGCATCGGCGGAAGGGAACTCCGGCACTCCGTATAATTTGTATCTGTTCATGAATTCCATAGAAAACTCATCTGGCGTCATAGCTTCTGCCGAGAGCGGACCCGGAGGGAATTGCCCCAGTTTGTCGCCGCAGTTGAGCGCTTACTGTATTGCCTATAATTACGGATACAATGGTGCGGAACAGGCGTTTAATTATGCCTCCAGCCAAGGAGCTCAATCGGGTGTATGGTGGCTGGATATCGAAAACGCCCAATTGTCAAGTACCGATTATTCGAATTTTCCGACCAATTATTGGTCGAAGTCGCCAAAACTGAACGATGAGACCTTGCAGGGGGCCATCGATGCCTTGCGAAGCAATAAAGTGACGGTGGGAATTTACAGTACCAGTGTCCAGTATTCGACAATAACCGGCAACTATATACCGTCGGCTCCGCAGGTTCCCCTCTGGATTGCCGGCGCCCCTTGGACCTCTCCGCCGTATACCGAGTCCGGTTTGCCGAATACTTCGGTGTTACAGGGATGGTGCCAGGGGACGGCTACTTACGCGATGCCAAAAGCAACTTACCCAGAATTATTTGCGGGCGGCACGCCTTGGATTTTGCAGGAGACTCCGGGAACAGAAGTATCGCCTTATAATTTGGATCCGGACTTTACCTGCTAGAAGTTACTTCCACGGTATTAAGATGTCTTCCATTAAGATGTCTTCCCGGTTTCATTTTCTATCCACCTAAAATAGGAGGGGCTGCCTCCGATGATGGCGGTGACTATTACGGACGGCTCTTGATAGGGGTGTTCCTGTCTTACCAATTCTATAATTTGGTCAGACAGCGAGAGGCGGGTATGAATTTTTGCCCGGGTCTCGTTCTCTTCGTGAATCAGGTTATCCCATCTGTAAACGGAATGTACGTTTTGGTCAATATTGACACAGGCACACAACCGCTTTTCAACCAAACTTTTGCAAAATTCATTGATCCATGTGGTGGGCGGAGCGGTCAGTGTTATTTCACAAAATTGATTTTCTAAAGTATCATCGTGTTCCATCAGAGTCAATTATTGCATTTTGCGAAGAAAATTAATTAAATTAATAGTTCTTAAAAGTGATAAATATGCAGAAAAAGATATTTTTTATGGATATTTCGGTTACTGTGGTATGTGGACTTAGAAGAATCAACTAATATAACTTTTGCCGATCTCGGCTTGTGCGATGAATTGCAGAAGTCTTTGACATCTCTCGCCTATGAAGAACCGACGCCGATACAGGCGGTTGCTATCCCTGCCATGATTAAAGGCTCAGATGTACTCGGTCAGGCTGCTACGGGCACGGGAAAGACGGCGGCTTTTGCCCTGCCGATTTTGCAGAGACTCTACCTTCAAGACAAAAGAGGCACCAAGCCCATGGCCTTGGTGTTGGCCCCCACCAGGGAGTTGGCGGTTCAGGTTTCAGAAGCGACTCATCGATACGGTAAGTTTTTAAATGCCAGAGTCGTTCCCGTCTATGGCGGGCAGGCGATATCGAGGCAGTTAAAGTCTTTGTCAATGGGCGCAGATGTCGTTGTGGGTACTCCCGGAAGAATTTTGGATCATCTCAAGCGGAATTCGCTGGCTTTGAGCGACTTGGAAACAGTTGTCTTGGACGAAGCCGATGAAATGCTTGATATGGGTTTTGCCGAGGAAATAGACGCTATACTGGCAAAATTGCCTGACAAGTGCCAGGTTGTGCTATTTTCGGCAACATTGCCAGACAAAATACAGGGTATTATCAGCAATTATATTAAAAATCCTGTTCACTTAAAGATCCAAAAAGACGCTTTGCTGAAAAATACCAGTCCGCTGGTTGTGGAAAGAGCATATGTAGTACAAAGATCTCACAAACATTTAGCCTTGGGCAGGGTTCTCGATATTGAATTGCCTCAGGCGGCAATAGTATTTTGCAGAACGCGCGACGAAGTAGACCGTCTTACGGAAACACTGAACGGCCGCGGGTACAGGGCAGAGGCTTTGCACGGTGGGATGAGTCAAGAGCAACGCGATAAGGTGGTGGCCCGTCTCCGCTCCAATACGGCAGAGTTGATTGTGGCTACGGACGTCGCTGCCAGAGGACTTGATATAGAGCAGCTTACGCATGTGTTCAACTTTGACGTGCCTTCTTCGCCGGAAGCCTATGTGCACAGAATTGGTAGGGTAGGAAGAGCCGGGAAAGAAGGAACCGCCATTACTTTTGCGGAGCCCCGCGAGCACCGCTTGCTTGTGGCAATTGAAAGATTGACCAAGAAGGCAATAAAAATCGATAAACTTCCTACGCTGAAAGACTTGCGCGTAAAAAGAATGGAAGCCATCGAAAGCAGAATGCGGACAGTGCTGGAAGAAAGTGATTTCGAGCAGTTTCAGGTTGTGGTTGACAGGCTTTCCGAAGAGTTTGACATAGTCGAAATCGCACTGGCCGCCATCCAATCTTTCTACAGTGTTTCCAATGCAGGCCCCGACTTTGAAGAAGAGTTGCCTGATTTGATGCAAAAAATTCCTTCCGGCAGCTCCAAAAACAGAGAGAGCAGGAGCTACGGGTCGACGGATGCGGGCAAAAAGAACAAAACTTTCTCCAGGAATGAAAGCTCAGGGGGAGTACGCCTTTACATCAACCTTGGACATAACGAGGGAGTCCGTCCCAAAGACCTTGTGGGTGCGATAGCCAATGAGGCCGGTATAAACAGTAGGGATATCGGGGATATAGAGATTAAAAACTCTTTTTCCCTGGTGGAAGTACCGGGACAAATAGCAAACAATATAGTATCTGCTTTAAATAAAACCACCATTAAAGGATACAGGCTGAGGGCAAAAATAGATGAGAAATCGTTTTCCAACAGGCACGATGGCGGCGGCAGAGCAAGGTCAAAGAAAAAGCGATAAGCGCTTTTAGAAATACTGGGGCTATCACGGTTTGACGGACGTCCACCAAAAGAGGCGAAGCCTCAGAGAGGATGTACGTGATGAAAACCAATGAGAGCTATGATTACGCTTTTAACGCTCAAATGGTCGTAAACGAGAAACCCTGGATGATAATAGCGGTTAAAGTAGTTCAAGAAGCCAGACGTAAAGGGATTCTCACCCATGGTTGGAAAGGAACCAAGAGCCTAAGGCAAGCCGGAATCGAAAGAAAAACCCTGAAATTCTTTTGACTGATACAAGATACTGTTCAAAAGAGAATCTTTCAAAAGTCGAAAAGACAGACATCGACGTGCCGATAGCCACAGGGCGAAAAGAGTCTCTCCCTCACCATATGAATCAATTCCTAAAAACGCTACACGCCGTAAACAAACAGACAGATGTCTTGAGAACCAAGGACACAAAGAAAGACTATTCAAGACGAAAGGTGATCGTTGAACCCGTCTTTGAACAGATGAAGGTCAAACAAAAGACGGTCAAGCTTTATCTTCGCGAGACTGTGGGCAAACGGAGAGGGGAATCTTCAATTGCCTCTGTCGTAACTTGAGAAAGCTTGTAAATAAACAAGTGGGAATGGCGCTATCGACCATATAGAGACGAAAACGACCTTCAAACTCATAAATCTCTCTAACATTTTGATGACAATCATGGGCGATCCACCGCTAAGCGTCAGTCAGCGTTCTATATATCCGATTCTGACCCACGCTCTTAAACCAGGTTCTGCTTATGCCCACTTCTTTCCCTTGACAGACTGTAGCAAATAGTTGACATAGAGTAATCAGAGTCTTACTAAAAGTGATTATATAACCTCTATTGGTAGTAAAAAAAAGCGCTATATGTAACTAATAAAATAAAGCTGGCTAATTGGTAAAAAATGTTGAAGAATGTAATTGGCAACATAATCAATGGGGGCTTTTTAATTACAAAAGTCAACTCCTCAGCCATTCCTTTGCAAAAATAAGTTTGCAAAGTGTTACATATGGAGAAACGTATGAAAAACAATTTCGGTATTGGACATGACTACCCGGGTGAAACCATAACCCGGGCTCTCAAGATGCGGCTATCCGTTGTGATAACCATGGCGGTACTGCTCTTGAGTCCCATTTTATATCTTGGTATGACGGTATCGGAAAACCCCACGGCATATGCGGCCATATATGTTACGGTTTCCGGTTCTGTCCGGTCGACAACAAAGGTGCCACTTCCTAATATATGCGTAACGTTGACACTTAATAGCGGTACCTCAATAAATGCCATCACAAATAGCAGTGGAAATTTTAGCTTTGGCGCAAGTCCCGGGACCTGGACGCTTTCTGTAAATACGTCCGGATGTGTCTCGTCTGGGACACTTGAGTATCCCAATATTTTGTATGAAACCAATCTCATGTATACAAATAGCGGTTCTGGCAGCAGTCAAATTGTCATTACCAATTCGAGTTCTCCGATTTCCACGGGTCCTATTACCCTTTCTGCCGTAAGTCAAACGCCAACCATAAGAGGAGTTATTACCGATAATGCGGGGACTCCCATATCCGGTATCTGTGTTGCGGCTACTGCGTTCTCAAGTGGTACCTTAGAAGGAGATGTCATTACCAGTTCTTCCGGAGCGTATTCCATTCCGGTGGATTCTACATACTTTTCAGTTCTTAGTTTTAATGAATCCACCTGCGGCAGTGCTTCAAATCCAGCTTATAGCAGTGGATACTATGACGGTAGCAACCACTTACTTGTGTCATTGCCTTCCCATGCTTTTCCAACGTTGGTGGGGTCTAGAGGGATTACTATGAACTTTACACTACCTCTTATATCGCCTGTTATACTCTCCGGTTCTGTCCAGTCGTCAAAAAAGGCGTCACTTCCCAACATATGTGTAGAAATCTCTTCTAGTGAGGGGAGAGACTACTCTGCCGTCACAAATAACAGTGGAAATTTTAGCTTTGACGCAAGCTCCGGGATATGGTCACTCTATATAAACACGTCCGGATGTGTCTCGTCTGGGGCACTTCAGTATCCCAATACTTTGTATGAAACTAATCTGAGTTACATTCACGGCAGTACGGAAAGTACTCAAATTGTCATTGCCAATTCGAGTGCTCCGATTTCCACGGGCCCCATTACCCTTTATGCCGTAAGTCAAATGCCAATCATAAAAGGAGTTATCACTAATGATGCGGGGAATCCCATATCAGGTATCTGTGTTGCGGCCAATCTGCTAGGTGGTGCCGTAGTAGGATCTGCCATTACCAGTTCTTCCGGAGCGTATTCCATTCCGCTTGATCCAACATACATTGTATATCTTAGTTTTAATAAATCCACCTGTGGCAGTGCTTCAAATCCAGCTTATAGCAGTGGATACTATGACGGTACGCCGAACTCTCTTACGCCATCGCCTGGGCGGGCTATGCCAATATCGATGGCGGCCGGCGGGAGAACGGTGAACTTTACTCTACCTGTTATAGTTTCCGGTTCTGTTCAGTCGACAACAAAGGTGCCACTTCCCAATATATGCGTAGAAATCTCTTCTAGCGCGGGAAGAAGCTACTATGCCGTCACAAATAACAGTGGAAATTTTAGTTTTTCTGTAAGTTCCGGGACGTGGTTACTCTATGCAAATACGTCCGGATGTTCCTCATCTGGGACACTTCAGTATCCCAATACTTCGTATGAAACCCATTTAATTTATACAAATAGCACTTCTGGGGTTAGTCAAATTGTCATTACCAATTCGAGTGCTCCGATTTCCACGGGCCCCATTACCCTTTATACCGTAAGTCAGTTGCCAATCATAAAAGGAGTTATCACTAATGATGCGGGGAATCCCATATCAGGTATCTGTGTTGCGGCCAATCTGCTGGGTGGTGCCGTAGTAGGATCTGCCATTACCAGTTCTTCCGGAGCGTATTCTGTTCCGGTGGATCCAAGATACTCTGTAGTTCTTAGTTTTAATGAACCCCTCTGCGGCAGTGCTTCAAATCTACTTTATGCCGGTGGATACTATAACGGTACGCCGAACTCTTTTACGCCATCGCCTTTCAATGCTATGCTAATGTCTACTGGGTCTGGCGGGCTTACTGTGAACTTGACGCTGCCTCCTACATCCGTACCCACTACCACCACGGTTGCCCCTGTAACAACAACGACAGCCGCACCCACCACAACCACCACGGCTGCTCCCACTCCGGTGGTGACGACAGTTGCCCCCACTACCACAACAACGGCCGCTCCTACAACGACGACTGCC
>JAJZMK010000132.1 GCA_021798275.1 Actinomycetes bacterium
AGTGATTCCAGAGGTGGTCTATGATCCGCAGAATACCAAGGTGCTAATCTGCGGACCGGAAATTATGATCCGTTTCAGCGCAAGACTGCTTACGCAGTCCGGAGTGGATCCAAGATCAATACTTGTATCCCTGGAGCGTAACATGCAATGTGGCGTAGGGCTGTGCGGGCACTGTCAACTCGGCCCTTATCTGATATGCAGAGACGGGCCGGTTTTCCCCTGGGAACCGGTCGTCAAAGATTTACTGTCTCAAAAGGAGAGATAATGGGTAAGCCAAAACTAGCGGTTTGGAAATTTGCTTCATGTGACGGATGTCAGTTATCGATCTTGGATTGTGAAGATGAACTCCTGGCCATAACAGAGGCCATCGAAGTAGCTAACTTTGCGGAAATGACCAGAAAAACACTGGACGGCCCTTACGACATATCACTTGTTGAGGGATCTATCACAACGGCGGAAGACGCTCAGCGGATCGTGGACATCAGAAAAGCTTCGCAGACGGTTATAGCCATCGGAGCCTGCGCTACGGCTGGGGGTATTCAGGCGCTGAGAAATTATGCCGATGTGGGGGAGTATATAACCGCCGTATATGCCCATCCGGAATACATCTCGACACTTACGACAAGCAGGCCGATCAGTGACTTTATAAAAGTTGAATTGGAATTGCACGGCTGTCCGGTAAATAAAGAACACTTGATCGAAGTGATCGTAGCCACTCTGGCACAACGTAAACCGCGTATTCCCAGGTTTAGCGTTTGCGAGGAATGCAAGATGAAAGGCAATACCTGCGTCTTGGTGGCTGATAAATTGCCCTGTCTCGGTCCCGTGACCAGCGCTGGATGCGGGGCCCTCTGTCCTTCTATTTCCAGAGGTTGCTACGGGTGTTTTGGGCCTACCGAAAAAGCAAATACAGCTTCTCTCTCGGCTCAACTTAGGAAAAACGGAACCAGTGATTCTAAAGTCAAGAGAATGTTCAAGACATTTAACGCAAATACAAAAGAATTTGAAAGGGAGTTCTCATAATATGAAAAATATTGAAGAAACGGGTTCACGCACGATCGACGTGCATGGGCTTGCCAGAGTGGAGGGCGAAGGAGCTTTGCACGTCCGCATAGAAAGCGGGGAGCTTCAACATGTCGAGCTGGAAATATTTGAACCCCCCAGATTTTTCGAAGCATTTTTGCGTGGCAGGAGTTTCGAAGAACCCCCGGACATCACCGCCCGTATTTGCGGTATTTGTCCGGTAGCTTATCAAATGTCGGCCTGTCTGGCCATTGAAGACGCGTCCGGCGTCGAGGTAAGCGGAGAGATACAGGACTTACGGAGACTTCTCTATTGCGGCGAATGGATACAAAGTCACGTTCTTCACGTTTTCTTGCTCCATGCCCCGGATTTTTTCGGCTTAGAAGATGCCGTGGACTTGGCCAAAATAGATAAGAACGCCGTAGAACGCGGTTTGTTTATGAAAAAAGTAGGCAATAAGTTGATGGAGGTCGTAGGTGGCAGGGCTATCCATCCCGTCAACGTTAAGGTCGGTGGTTTCTACAGCGCTCCGAAAAAAAAGGAATTGGAATTGCTGCTTGACGATCTAAAGAAATCTTTGGATTATGCTCTTTGGGCCGTTGATTGGGTGTCGAAATTTGAATTCCCGGATGTCGAGACAAGCTACCCACTGGTTGCTCTGATCAATGAAAGCAACTATCCCATCGAGTCGGGAGTAATTGCTTCCACGAGTGGATTGGAGTTGTCACCCAAAGAGTTTTTAGATACCATAGTGGAATCTCACGTCGCCAGATCAAGCGCACTGCATGCCAAACTATACGATCAAGATGTGTACCTGACAGGGCCGATGGCAAGGTTTAACCTCAATTACGAGAGACTCACTCCAATGGCTAAGCAAGCAGCCATCTCAAGCGGCATAGAAGCCGGATGTCGCAATCCTTTCAAGACAATCATTATGCGAACCATAGAAACAGTGGTGGCTTTTGAAGAAGCGATACGACTTATAGAAAATTACACTCCTCCTAATCCTTCCTACATAGATTTTAAGCCTAAAGCCGGCATGGGATACGGAGCGACAGAGGCCCCGAGAGGCCTGATACTACACAGATACGAACTTGATAGCGAAGGAATAATTAAACAGGCGCAAATCGTGCCTCCTACTTCGCAGAACCAGGCTGCCATCGAGGAAGATCTCAAGAAAGTAGTGGAAGCCAATATAGGTTTGGAATTGGAAGATCTGACCAAATACTGTGAGACTGCCATTAGAAATCACGATCCATGCATATCCTGTTCCGCTCACTTTCTAGACGTAGATATCGATTCTTGAAGCGTGCATAGCGATATGACAGACGCAGATAACAGTCAGGTAAATTTCCCGGGGATTCTAATTGCAGGTATTGGCAATTATTACCGTGCCGATGACGGGGTAGGGCCCAGAGTGGCTGATGCGGTAGCCGACATTACGGGTATCAAAAATATAGGCCCCATATCGGAACCGCTTGATTTGATAGGTAAATTTGACAACGCCAAATTAGCTATTTTGGTCGATGCCATGCGCTCGTCATCACCCCCGGGAACCATCAAAATTTTTGACATGAACGTAGCGGAAGTAAGAACTCAGACGACCAGCACCCATGGCATAAATTTGGAGAGAACCATAAGTCTGGCTGCCGCTTTGGGCAAAGCTCCGGAAAAAGCCATCGTGGTGGGAATCGAAGGCAAGCTTTTTGGAGACGGGGATAAACTTTCTCCGGAAGTAGCCGATGCGGTTGTAGATGCGGTCAAGATGATAGACCAGATAGTACTGTCGGAATTGGAGTAGTGTGATACAGCTTATTACTAATATCCATAAGATATAAGGATATTAGTAATAAGTATTATGCATTTTATGGAAAGTAGACAGCCATTAGTAGCATCTTTAGATGTAAGTCGCAAAAAATAATATTTTTACATATTTTATAAATTCCCATGACTCATAGGAGTTCTTGCTCTGTAATTTTTATATTCATAATAATTGCTGAACACAAGGTGCCGCTTATTTTCTTTCATGACATCAAAAAGTTCCTCAGTCAAGCGAGCAATCTCTTCTTTATTTTTAATTTTTGATCTCAGAAAAACCATGCAGATAATAGCTCTACAGCTATCGCTCCCAAATAAGCAGATATGACGTAATCTAGATCATCAGTATCTTTTTTTACGTATGTATATCCAATGCGCCGTGATGCGAATTCATTTTCGTCAATAAGACTCTCTCTGGGGCAAGATAAAATCATGAAGTCGAAGATCAAATGGCAATTTGGTAGGAGATACCTACCTTGCTATTAACTGTTTTTTTGAGGCTACTTATGCTGACCGTCGCATCTGGCGTCTTCATAGTTGCCGAGAGAGCCATTATGGACGGCCGAAATATGTGATGGAAAAGATGTCGGAAGAGAAGCTTTGGTAAGTAACCGACATATGTGCAACCTTGCTTTTTCCAGAGCATCGGAGATTTTATTTCTTAACTCACCTCCGCTCATAATTTTTAATACTATATTTTAGTCTCAAGCGTAAATATTGTAGTTAAAATGTTAATATTACTTCAGCATACAAAAGGTGTAGTGAATACGTTTGGCATTTTGCCGGTGTGGCGCAGCTGGTAGCGCAGGCGATTTGTAATCGTCAGGTCGTGGGTTCGAGTCCCTCCACCGGCTCTTTTTAGTTAATTTTTTTCTAATATAGGGCGACGGATTAATAAAGATTCTTGGTTAACGACTTGTCTAGTCCATAGAAGAATCGTTTATCCTAGGTAAAATGGTCATAGCTTTTAGTCGGGGGAATTATTAAAAAAAGTCTCTTTGATTGTTTCGCTACCTGCTTGTCACGGAATTACTTATCGATATAATCGGGCAATTGGAGCGTAAAATCATTTTTTGAAATGGCTAGAAACTGTGAAAAAGATTAGAGGTTTGTTACAATAGCTCAAAAGCCATTTCGTACACTCTAAGGCTTTTGGTAGTATCAAGCCTGATAAGACCAACATATACCATAGCCTACAAAGCGTTTTTTATTTTTTGATGCTTTGGAATAAGCTATAGTTGGAATAATTATAAAGCAACCAAAACTTATAATGAGAAAAAAAGGAGCGATTCTAGATGCGAATTCTTGTTCTGGGTGGCGACGGTTATCTAGGATGGCCTGTAGCGCTTAACCTTTCCAATAAAGGCCACGAAGTAGGCGTTTTAGATAACTTAGTGAGAAGACACTACGATCAGGAAATGGGCGTCGATTCACTCGTTCCGATACGACAATTGCAGCGCAGAGTAGCGACGTGGAAAGAAGTTTCAGGCCACACAATAGTGCCTTTTATAGGAGATCTCGACGACTACAGGTTCGTTTTGGAGACCCTGCGCAGTTTCGAACCGGAAGCCGTTGTCCATTTTGCCGAACAGCGTAGCGCACCTTACTCAATGATCGACCGCGATCATGCCGTTTACACACAGGTAAATAACGTAGTCGGAACGCTCAATTTGCTCTATGCAATTGCCGAACTAAATCCCAACATACACTTAGTCAAACTGGGCACGATGGGAGAGTATGGGGCCCCCAATATAGATATCGAAGAGGGCTTTATCGAAATTACCCATAAAGGTCGGACAGATGTTCTACCTTTCCCCAAGCAACCCAATTCTTTTTATCATCTCTCAAAAGTTCACGATTCTCACAACATTATGTTTGCCTGCCGTATCTGGGGTTTGCGC
>JAJZMK010000072.1 GCA_021798275.1 Actinomycetes bacterium
GGCAGACACCTTTTCAATATCATGCTTGTTTGGTCCCCGTCCGGAGGCCACCATGCAGATCCTGGTAGCTCCGGCTTTTACGGCACCTTGGACCTCTTGCATCAATGTTTGTGTGTCGATGAACGGATAGCGCAAGATATCGGCCGACGAGTGTTTTGCCTGTGAGCAATAAGCACAGTCTTCGGGACAAAAGCCACTCTTGATATTGACAAGATAATTGAGTTTTACCAGGTTGGAAAAGTATTTTCTTCTGAAAAATGAAGCGGCATTGATGACTTTTAGCAATTCGTCGTCACCGCTTGCAAGAAGAGTCAAGCTGTCATCTGGTTCAGGTAATTCAAGTTGTAAAGCAGATTGTGTCAGGTTGTCAAGCGCTGTTTCCAAAGAAGTTTTCATAACGTCTTAAATGCTAGATTAACCGACGGTCGGATATCTCTGTTTACAGGGATTACTTTTATTTAATTATTTGTAAAAGAAGTTTGCCTCATGTATTTACCGTCTCGGAAAGAGACATTCCATCTATTTTTTCTTTACCAAATCGGGGTGTGGCTGAGCTATCTGGCAATGTGATCGAGGTCGAGGTAATGGCGGACCACGTACACCTGCTCGTCGAGTTTCCACCTGCCGTAGTGCTACCTAAAGCGCTACGGCTCCTAAAATGGCGCTCGTCCAGGCTACTTGGAGCTTGAGTTTTCACGCCTTCGTCGTCTCCCCACCCTTTGGAGCCCGTCGTGGTTCGTTTCGACTGCTCGCTATGTGCCCCTTGAGATTGTTCGCCGCTACGTCTGGAACCAGAAGCTGGCCGGTTGATGAGCACTCAAGAGGTCCGCTACAACTCTCCTCTCAGGGTCTCGCCATCTAAGCAACGAGCGCTAAAGGAAGTCTTCGATACCAACCGCTTCGTTTGGAATAAGGTACTCGCAGATTGGATCGAAGCGTGGAAAAAGAACAAGACCGGCATCGGCTTTTCCCAAGCAAGCAGAACCTTGACCAAGCGCCGGGCAGAGCTCGACTGGCTAAAGGCTATACCATCGATTCCAGAACAGCAGGTCCTACGTGATCTGTACAAGTCGATATCAGCGTTTTTCGATAAGAAGAACCCTGCAAAAAGACCCAGCTTTAAGAAGAAGGGCACCCACCACAGCGCACTCTTACAAGGAATGGGTTTTCAATTCGCGACTCTAGGCTCTTTATGGCCGTAAAGGGAGGCCGCATCGGTCTACGGGTTTGCTGGCCAAGAGAGCTTACATCTGATCCCTTCTCGATGACGATCTATCGCGATAGAGCGGGAAGGTACTTTGCTAGCTTCGTCGTATCCATCGAAGTAGCAGAAACAAGACTAAACCCAACCGGTCAGGTAACAGGGCTTGACGTTGGCTTAAAGATGTTTGCGACCACCGAGGACGAAAGACGCGACATCTCTAACCCCCGCTACTTGCGCCAAGCACAAAAAGCCTTAGTGTGATCTGAGCGCAACGTCTCTTCGAAGAAGAAAGGATCGAAGAATAGATCCAAGGCCACAAGGCACCTTGCTCGCGTCCATGTACATGTGGTAGCACAACGACTCGACTTCGCCCACAAGCAAGCACGAAAGCTCGTTCGCTACTACGACGTCATTTACATCGAGGACTTACGCGTAAAGAACATGCTGGCCAAGTCCGATACTAAAGGATATAAGAGATCAAAGGCCGGACTCAGTGCTGCGATCTCAGATGCGAGTTGGTCGAAGTTCCTAAAGGTGCTCGAGCATCAGGCGAGAAAGGCGGGTGTCGAGGTAGTAAAAATGAACGCTGCGTATACCTCGCAGCGTTTTAAGTACATGCGGGTCGATAGCCAAGACCCGTTTGGAATTGTCAGATCGGGTGTCTCAAGTGCGAGGACTGTGGTCTCGAGATAGATCGGGACCGCAACGCAGCCAAGAACTTGAACCCAGATCGTGCACATCAAAACCCGGCTGGGCTATTATCCGGGCGAGACGACGACGGCAATAAGACAGAAGTCCCTGCGGGAACCAAGGCAGCTTTAGTCTCAAAATCCCACGGCTTTAGTCGTGGGAGCTGTCAATTTGTTTTTCTGAGATAAAAACTTTTTTTATGCAGAAAAGGTATTTCGGAAAAGGTATTTGGAATATAGGATGCCGCTAAAATTTATTGAGAATTTCCTGTCTTAATCCAGTTTTTGATTCAATGTCTAAATAATCGCTCTATGCTCAATAGATGGGACGTTTATCAGATGTTTTAGTTGATATTGTCGTTTAAATAATTATACAAATTTAAGAAATTTTGGAGGCTTTAGGTGACAACCTACGTATTGGTAGACGGGGAAAACATAGACGGGGTCTTGGGCGGTATTTTGAACAGACGCCCCGGACCGGAAGACAGACCGCGGTGGGATAAGATTATTCGCTTTGCTAAAGATTGGCAACATGATGAGGTAAGAGCCTTATTTTTTATCAATGCCACCAACGGCGACATTCCTTGGCCCTTCATTCAAGCACTGCGCAACGCCGAGTTCCGCCCTATTCTGATCAGCGGTCCCGATAAGGTCGTTGACGATGCCATCACTAGGACATTAGAGGTTTTGAAATACAGGGAAGGAAATGTTCTCCTGCTTTCCCATGACGCCGATTTCAGAGGAGCCTTGGAAGGTTTACATGAAGGTGAGTATTCCGACAGACGCGTCGCCGTCCTGGGGTTTATTGAGCACATGAGCCACGAATACGGTGAGATTGAATGGGTGGAAAAGCTTGACTTGGAATATGATGCCCAGGCTTTCCTCGGCAACGTGGCGTTACCGAGAATGAAAGTTCTTTCGATCAACGATTTTCGTCCCGAGGACTTTTTGGGTTCCCTGGATCCGACCGTGCCTTATTCCAATCAAATCTTTTTGATCAATCGCAATTTGAACGGAACCGCTACCGGTCACGGCCAAACTGTTTCGGGTGAAAGTATGACTGGCGAAGATGGCAATCATTCAGATAGTCAAGCTGTAAACGGCAACGGACATCAGGATTTTCACCACGTGGAAAACCATACTTATTGAGGTTTTTCTGCCAACCCATTCCTATGGACTGTGATCTATTGCCTGAGCACTCCTTGTAAAGTATCTTTTACTGAGGAGCCAACTATAGACTCTGCCAAAGTATTACCCCTACGATGAAAATCTGAGCCGGAGATAAAAGTATTTTTTATATTTAACCAGATTACAGATGACTACAGGAAAGTTCCTTTTCGCATAAATCTCGCAAGGTATTGATATCTGAGGCAAACTGTATTTTCTCAAAATGCTCCGGCAAGATATTCTTGTTACCGACGACATCTTCTAGAAATTGAAGGTTTTCTGCGTGAAGGATATTCTTGTTGTCGTGGTAGTTGAGATAGACAACCACATTTTTCCCGGCTAGCGTTCTCAGGGAGAGTAAGGTATTGTTGATAGCTCCCAATTGGGACTTGATCACCAGGATGAATATTTTCGGATGAATCAGCTCGGCCAGAGAAAGGCTGTTGCCGTCGCTTGTCAGGGGCGAATAAAGGCCGCCGGCACCTTCAACAAGAGTAACGCAAGTGCCGTTAGCGTAACCACTGAGTGTTTCGGCAACTTCTCTGGTTGAAGGGACATACCTTCTTAGTATGCTGGCTGCCATCGGTGGAGCCATGGGGACGTCGTATCTCCATTTTGGATCCGTTACCGAGTCAACGTCTTCACAGCTTGACGCAGACAACAGTTCACTGTCTCTGATCTCTCCCTGCTCGTATGACTCAAGCGGCTTTCGTGCCGATACCCGATGCCCGTTTTTCTTTAGTGCCTCTATTAAGCCACAAGCTACAAATGTCTTACCGACTCCGGTATTTTCAGCCGTAATAAAAATAAAGTTTTGCTTCATGATTGACCTCGATAAAACTAAATACAATTTGTTATGCTGTTTTTGCTTTGATAGCTTATAAACGTTGATCGGAAATATATAACAAAATATCCGTGACGGCTAAGATTCGTTTTTGGGCTGAAATTTCTGTTTGACGATTTCCCGACGCCGCTGGATATCTTGATAGGTAAGTTGCTCTGTATCTTGTGATACACCAAAAGAGGATTTCAGACCTTCGGTAGTAACGGCGTCTCGATCTACCTCCAGTCCTATCTGTTGTGTTATGTAACTTCCGTAGTGTGTGACAAAATACATGGCTATCGAGTTGAATTCCCGGAAGATATCTATTTCTGGGGCCAGATTACCTATGGCGGAATCTAAGAAAAGCATGTTTTTGACAAAAAGCATAAGTTCTTTTGGTATGTGGGCTCCGTAGTCGAGCAATTGCTTGGTCAGCTCTTTCAGCTGACCGGTAAGTTCATCAGCCGACATTTGTGTGACATCCTCAGCCGGTGTATCCAATTTTAGATCTTTAATTATCTGTTCGGTCGGTATATTTTCCGGGAAAGCTCCGAGATCTTTCAGAGCCGTTACTTGATTGGTGATGTCGTTCATGGTGGATGAGATAATAAGTCTCAGGAAGGCTTGACGCTTTTTCTCGTCGAGTCTACCGGTGATGCCAAAGTCAAGCAGCGCTATTCTTCCATCTCTTTGTACGAAAAGGTTTCCTCCATGGAGATCTCCGTGGAAGATCCCGTGCAGCATAACTCCCTCCAGGAAGGATACAACC
>JAJZMK010000126.1 GCA_021798275.1 Actinomycetes bacterium
CGCCTTACTTTCTTCGGCTATAGGTCTGGTTGCCGATCAATTCGGTACCAAACCTTTCCTGGTGGCAATACCTATGTTTACATGTCTGGCAGGTATCGCATTTGCTTTTTCAACCGACCATGTCATATTGATACTGGCAGCTGCCATCGGAACTTTTGGGCGAGGAGCCGGAGCCGGAGCCGGAGCGGTAGGGCCCTATCAGCCGGCGGAATCTTCTCTACTTCTCGCTATTTCCGGTCACAAAAGGCGTAATAAAGCTTTCAGCCTCATGGCTACCTCCTCGGCATTCGGAGCCGTCATCGGAGGTATTTTGTCGGCCGTGATGACACCTAGTACGCACGTCGTTCGCTCGGCTCTCACCTCCTATAGATATGCATTTCTAGCCACGGCTGTCATGGCCGGTCTGGCCGGGGCCATTGCTATTTTGCTGCGCATAAAATCACAGAGCGACTATGTAAATACAGATAAAGCGGTACTTGATGTGTTGGTGGACGAGGAAGAGCCCGGTTTGGGTCGCGAATACATCACTAAAGAACCGGGCAAAAGCGATATTGGAATTGCACCTGCGGAAAAGAAGATCAAGTTTCCGCACAAAAGTAAAGCGTTGCTATACAGGTTATGGTTGACTAACGGGATCAACGGACTTGGAGTCGGTTTTTTTGGTCCGTTTGTTTCTTACTGGTTTTATACGAGGTTTAAATTATCAACGGCCGAAGTTGGATATCTTTTTATCTTGGTGAACGTGGTCACGATGTTTTCCACCTTGTCGGCTGCCAGTGTTGCCAAGCGGTTTGGTATTATCAAAGCCACGGTATATTTACGCGTTGCACAGGGAATTTTGCTTGTTCCACTGGCGCTTTCCCCTAATATCTATATAGCTGCCGTTGTGTTTTTGGTGAGAAGTTTGGTTCAAAGAATGAGCGTCCCTCTCAGGCAGTCCTATGTCTTGGCTATGGCGGATGAAAGTGAAAGGGCAAGCGTAGCCGCTCTGTCTAATTTGCCTTCGCAATTGGCCATGTCGGCAAGTCCGGTTCTGGCCGGATATATATTTGATGAAGTCAGTCTGGCTATTCCTTTTGAGATCGCCGGCTTTTTACAATTTATCAATTCTATTATCTACTGGGTATTTTTCAAAAATGCTCCGCCTGAAGATGAAGAGAAAAAGCTTTCGCCTCCGGCGGTTTTAGGCAACGCTTCATAAAGTACGATTGACTTTCGGCACTTCCAATTTATATCCCAGACCTCTTATTGTGGTAATCAGATGGGGGTCGGCTGGGTCGGCTTCTATTCTGGATCTGAGTCTCTTGATGTGTACGTCCAAGGTTTTCGTATCGCCTACATAATCAAATCCCCAAACGTGGCTGATCAACCTTTCTCGGGTCACTACCTTTCCGGCATGCAGAAGCAATTGTTCCAAAAGTTCAAATTCTTTGCGGGGCAAGGAAATTTCAGAATCCCTGACTTTACACTCATGTCGGTCAAGGTCCAGAGTGATTTCCCCTACCGTCAATATGTTATCCCCGTCCCCTTTTACAGGCCCTCTGCCGTCTTCGATGATGGGATTGGCAGCCGTATCAAGTGCTTGGCTATTGATTTTATCTTGGGCCGAACGCCGCAGTACCGCCTTCATACGGGAAATGAGTTCATGTATTCTAAAAGGCTTGGCTACATAGTCATCGGCACCTATCTCCAAGCCGACGACGGTATCTATTTCGGTTGATTTGGCGGTGACCATAATGATCGGGACAGCGGAAAAAGTTCTTATTTGCCTGCAGACATCCAGGCCGCTCATGCGGGGGAGCATGATATCCAAAAGTACTATGTCAGATGGTTTTTCTTTGAAGCTGTCCAGCGCCTCCATGCCGTCTCTGGCAATCCTTACGTTAAATCCTTCTCTGGATAAGTTGATCTGGAGAGCCTCGATAAAAGACTCTTCGTCTTCGGCTATCAATACCTCTACTGTATTTTCCGGTTTTGATGACAAATCGGCCACCTTTTTTCTCGGCATTTAGGGCACCTGTAAGTCCTGCTCTATAGCCTATAGCTACTGATATTCTATTTTGTTATGGTCGGGAATAAGTTTTTGTCGGCGATTCCGTGTAAGGGAATTCTGATTGTGAAAGTAGATCCCTCTCCTTCTCTTGATTCTACATCAATAGTCCCGCCGTGGTTTTGGGCTACGTGACGTACTATAGCAAGCCCTAAACCGGTTCCGCCCGTCTGTCTGCTACGTCCGTGATCTACCCGATAGAATCTTTCAAAAATACGCGACAGATCTCTTGCGGGAATGCCGATACCTTCATCCCTTATGGCTATGGAAACCTCATTTTCAAGAACTGAGCCTTCACAGGTTACGCTACCGCCGTTGTAGGAGAATTTAACGGCATTTTCCAGTAAATTATATATGGCCGAAGTCAGTTGTCGGCGATCTCCCAAAACGCTGACGGGAGGATTCGGTTCAATAAGTTTGATATTGACATCTCTTTGCTCTGCCGATGACCAGACGCGCTCTGCAGCTTCAGCCATGCAAAGGTTGATCAATACAGGTTCTCTCGGTGGCGATTCTTCACTTTCGATTCTCGTCAGATCCAATAAGTCGTCAATCACTCTGCTGATTCTGAAAGCTTCGAGGTGTATTCTTTCCGCCAGGCGCTTTTGAATGTCTGGTTCAGGCTCGGCAAGTAAAGTTTCTGCCAACAGACCAAGGGCCCCCATCGGTGTTTTTAGCTCATGGCTGACATTGGCGACAAAGTCTCTGCGTACTTCTTCGAGCCTCTTTCTCTCCGAAATATCTTCGATGATAGCCATAACTCCCAAAGCCCTTTGGCCGTTGTCAAGGGCCTTAGTTTTGACGCTGAGTGTCCGCCTCGGCGGTCCGTAAAGCTCAAGTATGCGCTCTTCTTCCATTCCAAAGGCTGTTTCTTTTAACAGATCGTCTACCGCCTGGGTCGTTATGGGGTCACCGGCGGCATCTTTGGTCAACTGTATGGCTTGATAGTTATGAAATACCGGTTGGCCATGCTCATCGCACAGAATGATGGCCTGCGTTAGGACATCGAGAGATCTTCTTAGCCTTATCGCTTCTGAGCTTGCTTCGGCAACCGCTTCCGTCGCCATGTCGGTTGCTTTTTCCACAAGAGCGATGGCAGCGTCTGTAGAAGAAGGATCTTCTTCTAGGTGGCCTGCTCCCAGTCTGGTAGCAAGTGACACCAGTCGTAAATTGAGAGAGTCGGAGAGTTTCCGTTTTGCCGCCATGGAAGTAAGCAAAACTACCAGAATGATGACTAGGACAGCAATGGCAACAGTAAGTTCTAGAGTGGAATTGCTAATTTCGATATTTGCCAACACAAAACTAACTCCTCAGTTTTTATGATACGTAAAGCAACCTTTTAAAATAAAAGGCCATATGGCTATAGTAGTTGGTTTAAGAAGGTGGAAATTAATCTAAACATAATAATGTCTGGAAATCAAATTATAACCAAACATCTCACAGCCTATATTTCCGGGGGATTTATAAAACGGCATCCGGGCTAAATCAAGCCTGCAATTAGGCTAGATATCAATATTACATATATGTAATTAAACTAATCAAATCATTTATATATAAACATATTATATATAAATTTATCTCTCCTGCCTGGCTCGGCAAACACCGTCTTTGCGGCAATTGGCGGGACAAGATAAATTCAAAGACTTTTATCGGTCCTATTTTTGTATCGGTAACGCTACCGGTAGAAGGGGGCTGTAAACAGGTTATTGTTATTACCTAGCGTGCCATTCTCATAGGCTGCCTTAGTGAATTTAGATATGAAAACGAACTTGGCGGCTAGTAAATAACAATATACATGCATACAATATATTTTTAATAAATATAAGTAACCATATATATCAGGGAGGAAAAATGAAAATTCTTATGCTTATAAGCGGGGTAGTAAATCTAAATCCCACTCAATCCGGGTTGCCAGGCACATCGCAATTGCAAAGCCTGATCAATGGTGTGGCTTTTTGGGGATTGCTGGCGGCTCTGGCTGGTTTGGTTATCGGTGCCGGCACCTGGGCCCTTGGGGCACACTCCAATAATTATCAACATGCCGCCACGGGGCGAAGGGCTGTTCTCGTCTCGATAGCGGCTGTTCTCATCATAGGGGCCGCTCCGGCAATATTAAATTTCTTTTTTACGACAGGTCAAGGTTTTTAGACTCCTATGCCCACTACTTTTGGAATAGTCACCCATATAGTCAATGTCGTTTTCGGTCTGTTCACCAATTGGGTCGGACGGGGAGCGGCCGCTGTCGTCAGTGAAGTCGGTAAAGCTATGTCAGCCACTACTCAGCCCATTTTGGGTGCCGGGTTCTCAGTTGAGTATCAAGCCATGTCGGTCGTAGGGTTACTGATGTGTTGTCCCATAGTCATTTTCGCAGTCATAGGGGCAATTATTAGACAGGAGTTGGGATCTCTGGGAAGGATTATACTTATCAGGCTCCCCGCTTGCATTATTTTCACCGCAGTAGCCGTCAACGTGGTACAGCTTACTTTAAGTGCCACAGACGGACTTTGCAACTACATCTTG